>JAUWFX010000080.1 GCA_030606765.1 Dehalococcoidia bacterium | reverse complement strand
GGCATCGCCGATATTATCATAGCCAAACACCGCAACGGTCCTTTAGGACAAAGAAAGCTGCGCTTCCTGGAAAGGGTTGTCAAATTTGATAACGTAGAGGCTGAGTTGATTTCTGCCTCTTAAACCGCCCACGAAAATCTTACGATTTTCGCGGGGACCTGTTTAACAAAATAGAATTCATCTGGGGTTAGTTTTAGTTAAGGATAAAAAAATGCCTGACCGACAATTATCAAGCTCTCAAAGGAAAACAGATTTTATTCCCGTGCCTGACTCTTTCTTTACCCAGGCAGTGCCTAAAATTCGAGACCTAGCTGAACTTAAGATAGTGTTATATACGGCTTATCTTATCCTGCGAAAGCCAGACCATCCCCAGTTTGTTACTTACAAGGAACTGAAAGCTGAAAGCTGTCGGCTGTCAGCCGAGTTAGGCGAGGAGACACTTCGCCAAACTTTGGACTCAGCAGTAGAGCACGGTACTCTATTACACTCGACCTTAAATATAAATGGAATGCTCGAGGATGTTTACTCTCTGACCGTTGATAGCCGTCAGCCGCCAACTATCAACATCTTTGCTATCTACGAGCAGAATATCGGAATGCTAACGCCCATGATTGCTGAAGAACTTAAGGAAGCAGAGAAGCTTTATCCACCCCAGTGGATTGAAGAAGCCTTTAAGGAAGCAGTTACGCTGAATAAACGCAGCTGGAGATATGTCGCCCGCATCCTTGAAAGATGGGCTAGCGAAGGCAAAGACAGTGGAGAGTATAGGAGAGACATTAAAAAGGATGGCCCAGACAAATATATCAAGGGCCGATACGGACACCTCGTCAAAAGGTAACGTTCCCCTTCCCCCGGAAGAAGGCGAGGGTGAAATCTGCCCTGTTTGCAAAGGGGCGGGCTTTGTTCATCCTGCTCTAGATTCAGGGCAAGTTGATTTCAGCCGGGTGGTACCCTGCAAATGCAGCGAAGGGGAACTGAGAAAGAAAAAAACAAAATACCTTGAGAAATACAGCAATTTGGGCTCCCTGTCGCAGCTTACCTTTGGCAATTTATCTCCTGAAGGGAAGGCGGCGGATGCCATTTCCCAGGAGCACTTTGCTCAGGTTTACCAGGCTGCCAAAGCCTTTGCTGATAATCCCGAGGGTTGGCTGGTATTGTTAGGTCCAAGCGGCTCTGGTAAAACACACCTAGCTTGTGCTATCGCCAATCACCGTCTCAGCTTAGGGGAGCCTGTATTTTACATCGGTGCTGCTGACCTCCTTGACCACCTCCGCTCCGCTTTCAGCCCCACAAGTGACACCACTTATGACGAGTTGTTTGAGCGGGTGAAGAATGTGCCTCTACTAGTGCTTGATGACCTTACTATGGGAAGCGCTACTACCTGGGCTAAAGAGAAGCTGGAGCAACTCCTTAATCATCGCTTCAATGCCAGGCTGGCCACGGTAATCATCACCGATATACCGCTGGAAAGAATGGATGAACGCTTACGCGGCCATCTTGCCGATAATAAATTCTGCCAGGTATGGACGATTGAACCGGCACCGCCCCTGGAATCCCAAGGTGGCTTAAAATTAGAGCTATTACGAAATATGACCTTCGATAATTTTGACCACAAAAGGATGGAACTTCACCTGGAACAGCGGCAAAATCTGCGCCAGGCTTTCAACTTAGCAGTAGAATTCGCTCGCTCACCAGAGGGTTGGCTAATATTTCAAGGCGTTAATGGCTGTGGTAAGACTCATCTGGCAGCAGCTATCGCTAATTATCAGCTGGCGCAGGGAAAGCCGGTCTTCTTTGTGGTTGTTCCCGACCTTCTTGACCATTTACGTTCTACATTCAGTCCAGATAGCAAAATATCATATGATGAATTTTCTGAGCGTATCAAAGAAGTTCCACTGCTGATACTCGATGACTTCGGGGAGCAATCGGCCACACCCTGGGCTCAGGAGAAGCTATATCAATTGATAAACTACCGTTATAATGCCCGGTTGCCAATGGTGGTCACTACATGTCTCTCTTTAGACGAGATTGAAACACGAATCAGTTCACGAATGGTGGACCCAATGATAAGCCTGGTATTCAACATCACCGCTCCTGATTATCGGGGCAATGTAAAGTCTACACGGCAAGCTAAACGCTACTGATTTAAGCATTTCATAATTACCCTCTGCTCCTGACTCGGCGGAGGACAAAGTATCCCCACTTAACCCTATCGTAATCGTCATCGACATCCAAATCAGCATTAGTTCTATTGGCTTTCCCGCCCCCTCAATCAGCTTCCATCCTAGAGAAGAAGTAGGAACCTATTCAAATGAGATATGGTCTACCGCAACAAGATGACCAAACATCTTGGTTAGATTGTCAGCCCTTATTGCCTTCATTCTCCATCTCTATTTCCAAGGACAAGCTCTTTACCAAGGAGAAATGCATCCTCGAGAGCCGCAGGATGCTCCTCAATCTGGCCTCTCTTATCAATTCCCCTGACTAATAGATCGCCAGAATATTTAACACCTATAGCATCAAAGAAATACTTCACCGTGAGCACTGCGCCATCAAAGAGCTTTTTGCCCTGAGTGGCGCCAACTGAAATGAACACCCCTTTGCGCACCCGATTGTCCTCCTTGCTCATGCCCAGCACATGTCTTCCTACCCAAAGCGCCTGGCATCTGTCTATTATGGCCTTCGCCTGGCTGGTAATACCATAGAAGAACATCGGTGAAGCAAAAACAACGTGGTCCGCTTCTAGAAGCTTTTGATAGAGCAATTGCATATCATCCTTAATGGCACAGTTGCCATCCTCGAGGCAGGCATATATTTCCAGGCATGGCGAGATTTTGAGCTTTGAGACCAGCACCTTCTCGACCTCGGCTCCTGCCTCTCTGGCACCTTCCAGCGCCTTATCAAGAAGAATCTCGGTATTGCTTTTCCTTCTGGGGCTGCCCATAATGCCTAATACTTTCATATTGCTCTCCTTCTCATAATTACAGCGCCCTGGATAGAATTGGGCATAAGCCCTTCGGGCTGAGACCCAGGACAGAGCCCTGGGCAAGAATTAAATCCCCTTCTTTATACACCATACTTTTCTCTAAGTATCTGCGAGAGCTCAGGCAAGAAGGCAAATGCTTTCTCAACAAGCCCTTCCTCAATGCCTGAGACCTGGCATTCGCTTACCGTCTTACCGACTGTGTTGACCTGGCCTAAATCGCTAAGGCAGCATCTGGCTGGAGCCACCAATGCCTGCTTTGCAATTTGATTCAAGGACAAACCTGTATTTTCCGAGATTACCTCCCAATAGCTTGAGAGAATCGCAGCCAGCGTTTCTGGTGTCTGAGTCGCCAGAGTTGTGGATTCAGTGGGGATAATGCCCCACGAGATAATCCCGCCACTCTGAATGAATTCAGCCACATTGCCAGCATATTCCCTGGGCATAAACCCAATTTGATAGGCATCGAAGGACAGAATTTCTACCCCCAACTCCAACAGATAGGGCAAATTCACCTCAGCACAGAGGTGCAGCCCCTTGGGGCCTTCCAGTCCCTCAACGAACTTATGATAGTCTTCTCTAGCATGTTGCTCGTTGTACCCGGAAAAACCACTGAACACGTAGCTCAGCCCCGGTTCATCCACCCAGACAAAGGCGTTAGGATTCTTCTTCCTGAGTTCTCGATACTGAATGTTGATTTTTCTCTGAATGAAATCAAACAAAATAGTCCTCGCCTCTTCGTTATAGATGATGGGCTTCAGCTCTTCATCCAATACTTTCAAGCCAAAACTCACCGGACCCGTGACTTGTCCCCTGATAGCTTTATAACCTTGAAGCTCCTTGGAGAGAAACTTGTGGAATACCCTGGAATACTCGGCGGTGAGGGCAAAAGCCTCCGGGCTATCCATTTTCACGAAATACTCGTCGAGTTCTTGTTCAAATCGCGCAGTGTTAAAGACGAGCCTTTCCTTGTCAAAGTCAATAGCTATGCCAGGGAAATCCTGTGATGCTTGAACATACATATCTTCATACAGGCTTACTTTAGGAAGCTGAGGCCAGAATGGGATATCCAAGCTCAAGGCAAGCTCCAGTGCCTGCTCAATATCCCTATGAGGCATTATCCCCATAGCGATGGTGCTGCATCGCGCCTCAAATGCTACCATGAATTTCTGGTCTCTCTTCCTATAAATCGTCCTAAATCATAGCACGGAGGCAGAAAATTTTTTGGATGTCCTTTATCGTTTCATTTGCTTTATATATTATGCTCACCACCTGCCACAGATTATGGGCCAATATGCCCTGTCTAACCCGTATCTCAGTACCCCGGTTTCCTGTTTTACCAGTTTCACTCATACGCGGCTAGCTTCGAGCTTTTCAAGGAGAACTAGTTAAGGAATTTCCTGACACCGATGAGGGTTGGTTTCAATTCACTTTCGAGGATCAGGTCTTCTTCGATCTGATTGGTTTGCTACCTTTAGCGAAAGTCATGCGTGTTCTTTATTTATTTTCTTGCGACGTTGTGTTCCCCGAGAGGCTTACGCGAACTTTCCTTGGTCCTTTCCCTGGTTCGCCGTTGGTAGCAGCTTTGTCAGTTGTGACTTCTTCAACATGAGCTACTGCGGGGATTGTTTGCAGCACATCAACAAGGTTCATGGATTCACGCAGGAAGACCAGAATTGAAGGCGTATCAATCTGGGGTACAATCATCTCAGTATTTGCAACTTCGGGTAATTGGTCAAGGAAGGACACGACTTCCATGATTTTGGCTATATCAAACGGAGGTAAGATTTCCACTTCCCATTGCGGCTTGCCCAACTCTGGCTTGTCTCCACTCTCAAATAGTTTCGAGAGTTCGAAGCTTTTTTCAATGTATTTCGTAGCCTGGCTCGGCTCCGGGTGTTCGTCAGGTGCCTTGTTCTCTTTCACGACTATGGTGTCTCTCTCTTCCGCGGCTGCGGCGTCGCTCTCTTCTGCGATTTTCACGGCTGCGGCGTCTATCTCTTCCGCGACTACGGCGTCGCTCTCTTCTGCGATTTCAACGGCTGCAGCGTCTATCTCTTCTGCGATTTTCGCAGCTGCAGCATCTCTCTCCTCTGCGATTTTCGCGACTATGGTGTCGCTCTCTTCTGCGATTTCAACGGCTGCGGTGCTGTCTTTCTCCCCGGGCTCAGACAACTTATTGTCAAAATCTGCCTGTACTGCTGCTGCCTGCTTCTTAAGGCTTTCCAGTTCTTCCAGCATATAGCCGAATTGTTGATTTACAAGGTTGTGTAGTTCACTCCGGATTTTAATTTTCTCGTTTTCTAGCAGCAGTGCTGCTTCCTCTTCGGCTTTGGCCTTGATTGCGTTAGCCTTTTCATTAGCAATCTCCACAGCTTCAGCTATTTTCTTTTCCGCCATCTGCCGAGCTTGTTCTTTGGCTTCATCTATAATGGCAGTACTCTCAGCTTTAGCTTGTTCTGCGGCTTCTGTCTTGACCTGCGTGGCCAGCTTGTCGGCTTCGACGACGGCCATCTCTGCAAGTCTGTTAAGAGACGCGATATGGTCCTGGGACTGGGCCAGTTTATCCCGCTCCTTGGTCAGCTCGTCAATGAAAGACGCTACCTGAACCTCATCCAAACCGTTTTTTACTCGATCGAACTCACGCCCCCCCAGCACAACGACACCATCTTTTCTAGCGTTATTACTCATAATATCATCCACCTTTCTCGCAGGACTCAATAATGTCGAGAGTACCAATCTGCAAGTCTGTTAAGAGACGCGATATGGTCCTGGGATTGGGCCAGTTTATCCCGCTTCTTGGTAAGCTCGTCAATGAAAGACGCTACCTGAGCCTCATCCAACCCGTTTTTTACTCGGTTGAACTCACGCCCCCCCAGCACAACGACACCATCTTTTCTAGCGTTATTATTCATAATATCATCCACCTTTCTCGCAGGACTCAATAATGGCGAGAGTACCGATGCGACACGTCAGCCCCATTTATGATATTTCGTCATATTTCTATTTCTCGATTTTACCCTGAAAGACCTTCCAGATTTTCTCTGAATTTCTTTTAGTTTCTTCCCAGGCTTGCTCGATG
Organism: Dehalococcoidia bacterium; assembly: GCA_030606765.1. The sequence continues at coordinate 2,020 of JAUWFX010000080.1, read as the reverse complement.
GTCTCTTGGCGTACTCTCAATGCTTCATTCACACTGTCCTGATAAAACTGCTTAGCTCCCATTTTCGCCTTCGTATACGCCTCCTCGGCTTCCTGTTCAGCCTTTTCCAGGGCGCGCTCGGCTTTTTCTAGAGCTTCTGTACAGATTTTAGCGGCGTGCTCTTCAATTCCTTTATAGGAAGTCTCCCCCTGGCGTTGGCGTTCCTGATATGCCTCCGCTACCTTTCTCTGAGCTTGCAGGTAGGACGTGTAGGCGGACTGGGCTTGGCCCATTAGCTCAGCAAGAGGATCACTGACCCCCTCGGGGGCCTCGGAAGGAACCTCGACCGTTTGTTCCACGTCTTTGTCTACCACCTTTCTGGATTTTTGATTCTTACTAATCGCAGTCACCATGATACACCTCCTTGAATTTGTTCCTCAAAATCGATGGCATTTATCATACTTTGGCCACACGGTTCTTCTGAATTTTGTTAGTCTCCGACTTAAGACTGATTAGTTCATCCTCCGCAAACAGCCTCCATCCTTTCCTGTCTCTACATTCGGCATCCTTTACGACGCTTTGCCTGATCCAGCGGAACAGAGTGCTCTTACCTATGCCAACCATATTGCAAACTTCAGCAGTCCTATAATAAATTCGTCCATTTATTTTTACAGGCATATCAACACCCCCTAAAACTAACTGAATATAGTCTAAAACTCGTTCACTTACCCGTCAATCACCCATTGGTAACCCTACTTTCGTAAGGATATTAAGATTGTATTACTCTCTACTAGCTTTCGTAGAGGCGACTGATGAAGCAAGCGACAAAGCTCAGGTGGTTGATTCAGGTTATCCCCGAAAGATGAGAGTCAAATGCAAGCATACTGTATGAAGTACTGTGCCAATAAGGAAATAAAAAACGCCAAAATCATCACCATGAAGAATGGTAAGCCGTCAACCCAAGGCCGCTGCTCAACCCGTGGCACAAAAGTACTCAGAATTGGCAAGAGTTAGACCTGCTCCTGCACAGCTTAACAGAACTCAGAAGGGCTGGATTTTCCCGCTGTCGGGATATCCAGCCCTTCCATTTTACAAATCACAACTAACAAGCTTGCAATAAAGGCGGCATTTACTTAGGCACCGGGATTCATGACTCGCCCGACAAAGAGAACGGCACCCGTATCAATGTCGCGAATCAGGAAGATGAAGGGGTGGTCTAGGGTGACTTCCACAGGAGGTTCGGGTACTGCTGTCAATTCCATAATCACTGCGGTGGCAGCAGCAGCCTCGGTGCCAGCTTGATCCACGGCAACGAATGCCTTGTGCACAACCTCTGATATGAACAGCTCAGGATTACCAGTCATTCCGGAGAAATCCGCGCCACTAGAAAAGGCAATCGGCATGCCCATCCCGGCTAGGGTATCCTTCAGGCTGAATTCTGAGTCAAATTCAAATTTGGGCATCGTCAAGGTGACCCCGGTGGGTTGCAGATCATTTATGATGGCATCAACCTGCTGAGACTGAAGTCCTTCTTCGAAAGCCTGGAACTGGCCAACTTCGGGCAGGAGGATAACCATGGAGAGCTCTCCCCCATCGTAGCGTAGCTCAACTGCCTGATATCCTTCCCCGTCAGTGTAGCCAAATGACTCCGTCTGCTCCATCATCGGCACTATTACCTGCCCGCCGTCAAGCAAGTAGAAAGGGCCGTCTGCTGTCACATCTTCATCGAAAGGGTATTCCCAGGCAGCATTGAAGTAGATAGCATTGGTCAGCACCAGGCGGGTCAGTGCATCAATCGCGCCTTGCGGGATAAGGTCTTTAATGCGACCTTCCGTCTGGTCACTGACCCACTGGTTGATAGCGAGGCGGGACTTTTCCGTCTCCGTTATGAAGTCCAGTATTCTCAGCCCGGCACCATAGTTTTCGGCCAGGACATCGAGAAAGGCAGGAAGGAAGCTGTAGTCCTTTTGCCCCCAGATGGCGTTGACAATGTTCAGCCTGAATCCTTTCCCGTCCTTGCCTGCAGCGCCTTCACCCCTGC
>JAUWFX010000005.1 GCA_030606765.1 Dehalococcoidia bacterium | reverse complement strand
AAAAACGAAAACTTCCCCCAATAGTTATAGTGGGCATAATTCTGGCAGCCCTCTGTGGCATCTCATTGTACATACGCATAGCCCTGCCTTATGACCAAATTTTTGTCAATGACTGGGTCTGGTTCCGAGAGACTGATGCCTATTATTACATACGCAACATAGAAAATCTGGTTAATAACTTTCCCCACTTCAATTCCTTTGATCCCTACATGCTATTCCCCGGTGGTGGTGGAGGACTTACTCGACCATTCTTCGCTTGGCTTGTCGCTGGCATTACTCTGCTTGTTAGCCACGGGGCACCGAGTCCGCATACCATTGAAGTGGTGGGCGCTTATATGCCTGCTATTCTTGGCACTCTGACACTCATCCCGGTGTACTTTATCGGTAAGGAACTGTTTAACCGCTGGGTGGGCGTAATTTCAGCCGCCCTGGTTGCCATCTTGCCCGGCGAATTTCTGCATCGTTCCCTGCTTGGCTTTACCGACCACCATGTAGCTGAGGTTTTATTCAGCACCGTGTGCATACTCTTTTTAATAATGGCCATTAAGCGAGCTCGAGAAAGAGAGATTTCCTTCGGCCACTTTATAAGTAGAGACTGGTCAACTATCACCAAGCCTCTCGTCTATATCCTGCTGGCTGGCGTCTTCCTGGGTATTTATCTCCTTTCCTGGCAAGGTGGGCTGCTGTTCATCTTCATTATATTCGCTTACCTGGTGATTCAGTTCATCGTGGACCACTTAAGGCATAAATCGAGCGACTATCTGTGTATTGTGGGCACTCCTCTTTTCCTTATTGCCTTCCTTATGCTTCTTCCAGTATTGGGTAAGAGCGGCCTGGATACCGTTTATCGTGTAGCTATGCCAGTTGTCATAGTGGTACCTATAGTCTTAAGTATTATCTCACGGCTCATGGCAGGCAGGGCTTTGAAGCCTTTTTACTACCCTTTGACCTTGCTGGGACTGGCTGGAATAGGTCTTGTTGCTTTACATGCCATCGCTCCTTCTCTGTTTCAGTATATGCTCGCCCAATTTGGCATCTTCAACCCGAGTGGCGCTATGCTGACTGTTTTGGAGGTGCAACCTCTGTCTATAAGGATAGCCTGGGCCAACTTTACCACCTCCTTCTTCATCTCATTTATTTCCTTTGCCATGCTTATTTATCTCGTCATTAAAGGAAAAATTGCCGACAATACCTTGTTCCTGGTATGGAGCGTAGTAATGTTGCTAGCAGTCCTGGGGCAGCGCCGCTTCGGTTACTATTATACTGTGAACGCTGCATTGCTCACAGGGTATTTCTCCTGGAAAATGCTGGACATTGCTGGCTTAGGCAAACTGCTGGCTAAGTCTAGGGAAGTAGTGGTAGCAGTTAAAAAATTCAAGAGGAGGGAAAAGAAAACCAGAGAAAAAGCGAAGCAAAAAACATTTATGCAGCCCAGAGGCGCCTGGGTAAGGGTCATCGTTGTCGGAATAGTCATCTTTTTCCTGGTCTTTTTACCAAATATCGGCAAAATAGAAGCACTTGCTAGCCAGCCAAATTATATTATGAATGAAGGGTGGTATAGCTCGTGTCTGTGGCTGCAGGACAAAGACAATACCGGGGAGCCTCATACGCCCGAACCTTTCGGTGACGCCGATTTCTATTATGAGCTATACCCGCCAAAGAATGAGTTTGAATATCCCGAGACTGCCTATGGCGTGATGTCCTGGTGGGACTATGGCTACTTTATAATGCAGATTGGGCATCGCATACCCAATGCCAATCCTGGCCAGGCTGGGGCTGCCCGTGCTGGCAAGTTCTTCACCGCTCAGAATGAAAGCTCAGCCAACAACTTAGCCGACGAGTCAGATTTGAAATATGTGGTGATTGACCATGCAATGTCAGTTACAAAGTTCTATGCCATGGTAGAGTGGGCTGGTGGGAGCGTGGATGAGTTTTACGAAGTTTATTACCTGCAGACGGAAGATGGCTGGCAAATGATGTATTTATACTACCCCGCTTACTACCAATCCACTGTGGCCAGGCTTTATAACTTTGATGGCGAAGCTGTGGTTCCCTCGGAATCGCTAGTCATATCTTACGAAGAGAAGGAAGCTGGAACAGGAGAGAAGTATAAGGAAATCACCAGTGGGCAATCCTTCTCCAGCTATGAAGAGGCTCAAGCTTATGTCGCAAGCCAGACGGCAGGAAATTATAGAATAGTGAGCGCCGATCCCTTTAATAGCCCCGTGCCTCTTGAAGAGTTGAACAGCTATGAGCGCGTATACTCATCCGGGGACATAACATCCACAACAACTGTAAAAATTTTTAAGTATCTTGGCTGGGCTGAGTCCTGAGTAAAAACACGACCATCATTATCGGGGGCGGGATTTGTGTGTTCCCATCTAGTTGAGGAACTGCTGAAGCGCCGTTACAAGGTAATAATCTTCGATGACCTCTCCACCGGGAAGCTGGAAAACATATGACCGCTTATTGAGCCATCTTGGCATTCTGACCCTCTCCTCTTTTGTCATTGTGAGCAAAGCGTATGCAATCTCTATTGCCCCCACCGAGATTGCTTCGGCTGACTTCATCGGCCTCGCAATGACAAGGAGGATGTGTCATTCTGAGCGAAGCGAAGAATCTCCCCTCCGCTCAGGCCTGTCCTGAGCGACGTCGACGGAGTAAACTCGGCGCGGCAAGCCCATGCACCTCCACGAGATTGCTTCGGCACCGTCGTGCCTCGCAATGACAGTTTGCGTTGTCAAACGCTATTTTGATAAAGTGCTTGAAAAGTAAGAGGGTAGTGGATTAGCAATCTTGAGTAATGGAGTTAAGCAACGTGATATAATATTTGCTACTCCATAGGGAACGACATTTGAAATGAAAGCATTAATATTGGCTGGTGGGAAGGGGACTAGACTTAAGCCACTGACCAACACTCTGTCTAAACAACTTATTCCGGTGGCTAATAAACCAATACTTTATTACGTTTTGGAGCAGGTCATTGAGGCTAAAATAAGTGATATTGGCATTATTATTTCACCGGAAACAGGACAGGGGATTGAGGAAGTGGTGGGAGATGGTTCAAGGTGGAATGCTCAAATTACTTACATTTTACAACCCGAACCTCTGGGTCTTGCCCATGCTGTGAAGACAGCGCAAGACTTCCTTGGTGATTCTTCTTTCCTGATGTTTCTTGGTGATAATCTTATCCAGGGCGGCGTCAAGAGCTTTGTTAAAGAGTTTACTACAAACAAGGTTGATGCACTTGTTCTGCTTAAAGAAGTTCCCGACCCACGCCTGTTCGGCGTTGCCGAACTAAACGAAAAAGGCGAGATAATCAGGATTGTGGAAAAACCACGCGAACCGAAAACAAATCTGGCGGTGCCCGGCGTTTACCTCTTCACCAGAGATGTACACCAGGCAATAGACAGGATAAAACCCTCATGGCGCGGAGAACTTGAAATAACCGATACCATTCAACAGCTCATTGATTCCGGCAAAAAGGTGCGCAGTCACATCCTCACCGGCTGGTGGTTGGACACCGGGAAGAAAGATGACCTCTTGGAAGCTAACCGTATTGTCCTTGATGAATTTATGAAACGAGATTTAAGAGGTGAGATTGATGCTGCCAGCCAGGTGGCAGGCAGAGTCGAGGTTGGAGAAGGAACAAGCATAGAAAACAGCATCATCAGGGGGCCGGTATCTATTGGTGATAACTGCCATATCACGAACTCCTATATTGGTCCTTTCACCAGCATTGCTGCGGGAACGACTATTGAACGGTCCGGCATGGAACACTCGGTTGTCTTAGAAAACTGCTCTATTCGCAATATCGAGCGCTTGATTGACTGTGTCATCGGCCGGTGTGCAGTGGTGACCAGGCGGGGAGATGACTTCAGGGCAACCACGCTCTTTATCGGTGACGATGCCAAAGTGGAACTCTAGAAATTAGGGGACGAGATGCCATTTGCTTTCAAGGGGTTAGAGATTCCCGAAGTAGTCTTGATAGAACCTAAGGTTTTTGAGGATGGGAGAGGCTTCTTCATGGAAACATATAAAATGCCAGATTTTGTTACTGCTGGCATAAGGGGGAATTTTGTCCAGGAGAATCACTCCCGTTCTACTAGAGGAGTCCTGAGGGGATTGCATTATCAAAACCCGCCTTTTGCACAGGGAAAGTTGGTGAGGGTGGTAAGGGGTGAGATATTTGATGTCTCCGTTGATATAAGAAAGGGCTCGCCTACCTGGGGCCAATGGGTAGGGGTAATCTTATCGGAAGAAGATAAGAATAGTGTCTATGTTCCCGAAACATTTGCCCATGGTTTCTGTGTACTTTCAGAAATTGCCGAAGTCATATATAAAACCACCAACGTTTACTCTCCTGAATCTGATGCTGGTATTCTCTGGAATGATGCGGACCTGAATATTGAGTGGCCTGTTAAGGAGCCGATTCTATCCGAAAAAGACAAAAAATTACCTTCTCTAAAGAATGCGGATATCAGGTTTTACTACGCAAAGGAGGCAAAATGAAACTACTTGTCACTGGCGGCGTCGGCTTCATCGGCAGCAATTTCATTCGCCATATCCGGCAAGAACACCCTGATTGGGAGATAACCAATCTGGACAAGCTCACCTATGCCGGCAACCTGGAAAACTTAAAAAATATACAGGACCAGCCCGGCTACCACTTTGTAAAAGGAGACATAGCTGATAGAAAGTCGGTAGACAAGCTACTGGGCCAGGGATTCGACGTCATTGTGAACTTTGCTGCTGAGAGCCATGTTGACCGCAGCATCCTGGATGCCTCGCCATTCATCGAAACTAATGTCAAAGGGACCCAGGTGCTCCTCGAAGGAGCAAAAAAGCACGGGATTCAAAGATTTATCCAGGTGTCCACTGATGAAGTCTATGGCTCCATTGATAGCGGTCGCTTTACTGAGGAATCACTTTTATCTCCCAACAGCCCGTATTCAGCCAGCAAAACCGCTGCTGACCTTTTATGTCGCGCCTACTTCAAGACCCATCATCTCCCGGCAATCGTCACCCGCTGCACCAACAACTTCGGACCATACCAGTTTCCCGAGAAGTTAATTCCACTGGCTGTCACCAACGCCCTGGAGGATAAACCAATCCCCGTCTATGGTGATGGCCTCAACATCAGGGACTGGATCTTTGTACACGACCACTGCCGGGCCCTTGATGCCGTTATTCAGAAAGGCAAGCCCGGTGAGATATATAACATTGGCAGCGGTAATGAAAAGACCAACCTGGAGCTTATCCGCAAGCTGCTGGAGCTGCTGGACAAACCACAGAGCCTGATACAATTCGTTACCGACCGTCCTGCCCATGACCGCCGCTACGCTCTGGATTGCACCAGGATAGCCACAGAACTGGGCTGGAAGCCAGCTTACTCCTTTGAAAAAGCCTTGAGCGCTACTGTTGACTGGTATCTAAAGAACGAGTCCTGGTGGCGGTCGATCAAGAGCGGCGAGTATTCCAGATACTACGAGAAGATGTACCTCAAAAGGTGAAAGTAGCAATCACAGGCGCTAATGGGCAACTGGGCGCTGATTTGTGCCGGGCCCTGCATAACTTCGATGTCATTCCCTTTACGCATGCTGATATCGAAATTGCCGATATGGCTTCTGTCAGGGAAGCCATGCTCAAACATAAGCCAGCTATTATTATCAATACCGCCGCCTATGTTCGAGTTGATGACTGCGAAGATGCAAAAGAGGAAGCTTTCCAGGTGAACGCCCTGGGAGCCCGCAATGTCGCCGTGGTTGCTCAAGAACTCGGAGCCAGGCTGGTGCACATCAGCACTGACTATGTCTTCGGCGGCGAAGTTGAGCCGCGAACTACCCCCTACACCGAATTCGATACACCTATTCCCCTCAGCATTTATGGTAAGTCCAAGCTTGCCGGGGAAAATCTTGTTCGCCATTTTTGTCTCAGACACTTCATCGTCAGGGCCTCGGGGCTTTTCGGCGTTGCCGGCTCCAGCGGCAAAGGCGGTAACTTCATTGAGACTATGCTCAGGCTGGCCAGAGAGCGCGATGAACTCAAGGTAGTCAATGACCAGGTCTTTTCCCCCACCTACACCAGGGATTTAGCCCAAAAAATAGCCCAGCTAATGGCCACCGAATATTACGGCATATTCCATATCACCAGCAAAGGCGCCTGCTCCTGGTACGAGTTCACCACGGAGACACTTAAGCTGGCTGGCATAACGACTACGGTCGTCCCCATAACTTCAGACCAGTACCCCCAGAAAGCCAGGAGACCCCGCTACTCGGTGCTGGACAATTACCACCTGCGGCTCCTGGGCATGGATGACATGAGACCCTGGCAGGAAGCATTAAAAGATTACCTGGTAGCCAGAGGGCATATTGTCTGAAAGCAACCAGCTCTTTCCCCCATGGCACTGCGAGCCCTTCTCTTTTGTCATTCTGAGTGGAGCGAAGAATCTCACCTCCGCTCGGGGTAAACTCCGCGTGGCAATCTCACCACCTCGCAAACAGCCACACCGGGCGCACTTGAAAGTACGCCCCTGCACAAGTTGACAAATACGTATCGGTTGGCTAATATGTTCAGTAATCAACACAACACGGAAGTGAGGAGCAGCATGAATCGGTTAAAACATCTGGGAGTTACACTCGCCGTCGTTATTTCGCTCTTCTTGATTTTCTCGCAAACGGTTTATGCCTCTATTGATGCTGGTACATTCAACCAGGCAGCTCGTGCCTATTATATCGACCCCGGCACAGGTAGCATCATCATCCAGGTACTCATCGGGGTGGTTGTCGGGGGAATGGCACTAATTGGTGTATACAGGATGAGGGTAAAAAATTTCTTAACCAATTTATTCACCGGGCGAAGACAAGATAAGGAGAGTGACGAAAATAAGGAGAGTGAGGAGAGCGAGTAGTGCACAGCTCCCGGCTTCCTTCCGCGACCCCAGCGGCTTCCTTTTCCGGCAGAATGATACCATCTACCGTCAGGTAAACCTGGTCTACAAGGACGACTATGACCATCTGATGGATTCCGGTCTTTACCAGGCGCTCGTTGACGATAACCTTTTGGTTCCTCACGAGGAAGTCGGCATTGAGCCGCCGGTGTCTGGACTCGCTTACAAGGTAATCAAGCCGGAACCTATATCGTTTATCTCATATCCCTACGAGTGGTGCTTCAGCCAGCTAAGAGACGCCGCCCTGACCACACTCAAAATACAGAGAAAAGCCCTTGACTTCGGCATGTCGCTGAGAGACAGCAGTGCTTACAACATACAGTTTAAAAACGGCAGGCCGATATTCATCGATACGCTTTCATTTGGGAAATACCGTGAAGGACAACCCTGGGTTGCTTACCGCCAGTTCTGCCAGCATTTCCTGGCACCGCTGGCCTTGATAAGCTATAAAGATATACGGCTGAGCCAGTTGCTCTGCATTTACATAGACGGGCTGCCCCTTGATTTGACAGGCTGCCTGCTGCCGTGGCGTACTCGCCTGAGATTCTCCCTGCTTTCCCATATTCACCTTCATGCCCGGAGCCAGAAACATTTTGCCGATAAGCCGATAAATGTCGGACAACAGCGGATGAGTCGCTACGCTTTCCTGGGCATTCTTAACAGCCTGGAATCCACCGTTAAGAAGCTAAAATGGCAGCCCGGGGGCACTGAATGGGCTGATTACTATCAGGACACCAATTATTCACCGCAGGCCTTCGAACACAAGAAGACAATTGTAGCAGGCTTCCTGGATAAGGTGAGACCGGCAACTGTCTGGGACCTGGGCGCTAATGTGGGGGTATTCAGCCGCCTTGCCAGTGACCGGGGAATTCCTACCGTATCCTTTGACATTGACCCCGCTGCCGTGGAAAAGAACTATCTGGACTACATTGCCAGGGGTGATACCAATATTCTACCACTGGTGATTGATTTGACCAATCCCAGCCCCGGCATCGGCTGGGAGAACAAAGAGCGGATGTCCCTTAAAGAACGTGGTCCCGCCGATGCCGTGCTCGCCCTGGCACTGGTCCATCACCTGGCTATCTCCAACAATGTCCCTTTGTCCAGGATTGCCGGGTTTCTCAGCGACATCAGCCACTGGCTCATCATTGAGTTTATTCCCAAAACGGATTCACAGGTCCAGAGGCTTCTGGCTACCAGGGAGGATATTTTCCCCGATTACACCCGCCAGGCGTTTGAGCAGGAGTTTAGTCGCTATTTTACTATAGATGATTGCGCCGATATCCGAGAATCACAACGGACACTGTATCTGATGCACCGGGTACAGAGATGAAACAAAAATTAAAAGCTATTTTTTTAAAGGGGCCGGTGGTTTTCTACCCACTGCTATTTGCTGCTTTCCCCAGCTTTTTTCTACATACATTGCGCTGAGAAGATTACTTGAGGACTTTATATCTGATGCGAAGGCATAAGCTATGAGAAATCTGGGATTGAAAGAGCGTTTACTGGAGAGGCTGGACATTATTGGCCTTCTGGCCTTCTCGATAGTGTTGCTCCTTATCACGTTTCCCAATCTCTTGTTTTCAGCCAACCTAGAGCACATCCCGAAAGCAGTTATTTACTACAGGTATCTTTTTGCTGCCGCTTTTGTTATTCTCTTTGTCCTCACAGTCATTGTTATTTTCTTGCCCCGGCGAATCGCCCTTATTGCAGCCTCGCTGCTGGGTGCATACGCCCTCCTGGCAATTATATTTGACCTCGTCTATCCCCTGGGTATCGGTCCACTCGAGAAAGGAACTGAGTCGGTGCCAGCCGCGCCGGTCGCCGGAGCGATTCAAATCGTTCTTATAATAGGTGCTTTCCTTGTCATATTTTATATTCCCAGAAAGGTGCGCGCCGTGCTTGCCTGGTCATTTGCTGCCGTCCTTTTAGTTTCCGGTATCCCATTGATGTTTACGCCTGCTCATTCTCAACATATAACAGACCATTCCTACATTTCTCAAAATGAGTCGGCTCCTGATTTCAATATCTACGACATCGTGTTTGACTCTTACTACGGTCCCTGGCTTGAATGGTCGCTCAGTGAGCTATCAAGAAACACCTCCGAGCTTGCCGGGTTTACACACTACCTGCGCAGTGTATCCAACTGCATGTATACGAAAGCTTCCTATCCGTCCTTTATGAGCGGCACAATGTATTCGCCTGACAAGACAGTTACGGAGTGGTACGCAAGCGCAGACAAAGACTCCATTATTGATGACCTTCACGAGCGTGGGTTCTCAACGACTTTCTATGGGCTAGGACTATATCATGGAATGGGCCAAGTTGAAGTGGCATACACTGATGATCCCAGCGGGACTGGCATCGTGTATATAGGACTGGCAGCGGATTATTGGCTCCTGAGGATAGCACCTGTAGCGCTCAGGCACCTGGTGCTCGACGACCACGGGGCAGGTCCGATTAGTCGGTACATAGCAGGTAGAGTAGAAGTCCCCAGCGGCGACATAAGGACGCTCATATCCTATCACCAGTTCGAGAAATTTCTCGCCGACGAGCGCCTCCGGCCCGCAGGCGGTCAATATGTGCACGCCTACTTTTACCCGCCGCACGGTCCATATCAACTGGACCGGTACGGTAACTATGTAGGTGAATCATCCTACGATGAGCAGCTTCACCTGGCCACCAATATGCTTCTGGAGATAGTGGAGACATTGAAAGAGCTGGGCAGATTTGAGGATAGCCTGATTATCGTTCATGCCGACCACGGCGCTGGCTATGGCGCATTAGAATGTTATGCTGGCGACCCACTGCTCGATTTTATTCAGATTGATGAGGCTACTGCCAACGCGATAGGGGAGGTTAGCGTAATAGATTGTTCCGGTGCTGAAATTGAGGCAAGGTATCTAGTTTTGCTTCTTATCAAGCTGCCTGGGGCTGGCGGGGACGCAGGCAGCTTGACGGTGAATGACGCCCTGGTACAATTACTGGATCTCAGGGAGTACGTTAACAAGGTGATAGACGAGGTGGACTGTGCTTATCCAGAAAGAGAACAGGTGGACATACATCACGGGCTTGTTTACCAGGTCCGTGATGGTGAAAGCATTACGGTTGGCCGCGACATTATGTCGGGGTACATTAACCACTATATTATCCGGCCTAACGGAGAGTGGGAAATCTGCGACAATATATCATTCGAATACAAGTGACCAGGGACATCCATTGCCGTGAAATCGCCTGGCCAGGACTGTATTCTTGATACTCATATAGAAGAAATGCCAGCTGTAGGCGACCCTTTGTTGCCAGAGGTCAAATTGCCTGAATTCAGCCAAACTTACATAATGAGGATAGACCATAAATGTTTGTCTGTATAGACTGGAGCTACAGTATACGAAATCGGCGACCCTGAGTCAGATAGCTTTCTTTGAGCTTGAACGTATGCCAATTGAGTTCTGAAGGCCCACGTTGGAAGGCTGCCAACCCTTTTTCGATCACACCATGGCTGAGGATGTCAGGGCGCGAAGCGCAAAGCATAATAAGCTCAAATACGAGGTTGCTTAGCGCAGGCTTGTCAATATGATAGCCCTTCTTTTTATCCTGCCATTTATCGCCTGGCCAGTGAGCCCAACCCCAATCCTCGACGATGTATAACCCACCCGGCCGCAAGTGCGGTAGCGCCGCTTCGACCGTCTGTACGGACGGTTCATACTGATGCGAACCATCATCAACGACAACATCGCAAAGGCCTCCAAACTCATCATCACAGATTTGTGCTATACGCGCCTTGTCTGTCTGCGAGGTTTGATAATAAAGCTTTACGCGATCGGGCCCGTGCTTTTCCTTGAGCAGTGTAAGCACCTTGGCATCTGCGGGGCGTATATCAATTCCCACATATTTCGAGAGATTGAATAACCTTGTGTATAGGAACGCACTACCACCTTGCGCGATTCCGATTTCCAACATAGTCTGTGGCTTCACGACTGAAATATGCTTGTAAAGTGAATCGATCAAATTGCGGCTCTTTCCGATGAGGATGTTCTGTTGGTTCATCGGACGATGTAGCCCGGTAGTGTCGCAGGTAAATAACAAGCCATCGAATTTAAACTCAGACGCGGAAATCCAGGTTAAGGGTGCAGTTGTCTCTCCACTCATAATGCCAGGACGCTCCCAACGTTATTCGGGATACTCAAACGTATAAGGTATACGAGCAAATTGCAGGCCTGCAGTTTTGGGATTTCAAGCTCCCACATCCTTCGCTGGTTAAAGTCTTGCCGCACGTATCGCTCGTAATCTGCCCGGTTGTCGAACCACATGATTTGTCTGCCCATTGAAACCTATCTCTGTCTATTCAAGCTCACTAGGCTCAGGAGTCTGAGCACGTTTTCACACTTCTCCAGGTGCTCCGAAGGGAGTCATCCTCCCCTGATATATCTGGTCGAGGCGGTTCCTGTATCTCAACCAGTCCGCCCGGCAAATCTGTAGGATGTCGCCCCCGCTGCGTTCTCGTCCTGGTACCGCCCATGCAATACAGCAGACTCGGTGACAATCCTGTATTTGCCTGCAGCGACCACCTGGCCGAAGAGCCTCTCGATCGCATGCGCTAAGGTGCCATCTATCTGTCTTGTTTCCGGTTCAAAGTCAGTGGAGTCGAGTCGCAGGCGCAATAACGCAGCGAGTGCCTCGGGCTTGAACCAAAACATGCTCGAGGCGCAGAAACTCAAGTTGTAATCAATGCTCAAGCCGAGCCGCTGCCCAAGGTTTTCCAAATGGTGAGCGTTATCAGGCGACCCGATGAAACACTTCAGGTTTACGAGGTGCTCTGATGGCGCTATGAGCCCGATATCCTTTCTGAGCTTCAAGCATCGAATAATCTCTTCTACCATCTTGCCATTTCCCACAAGCTTGTCCAGAAGGTCTTGCCTCCAGAGGTCACCATCAATCCTATGAGCAGATCTCTTTGTGTGTATCTTCAGTGCGGCAGCATAACCTTTTTGCAGTAAGACTTCTAAGAGTTCCAGGAATGGAGCAATGTCGCGTCCCCGATTTTCGGCAAAAAGAACAACAGCATCAGGGTAGTTGCGGGTAATTTCCAGGACCGTCTCTTTCGACGCACCCGATGGGATGGAGACGAACAGGTCGAATGGCTGATGTATGTTTTCAAGGTACGAGGCCATCTCCTGCCAGAGGTCAGTATAATACAAGTGGAGCACAACAGCCAGGTCCTTGGCAGCTGGTATATCCCTGAGGGCATCGAGAACAGAGCGGTTGGTGAACACAGACCAGGGCTTGCCCGAGGCATTGTGCAAAGCATCGCTTGTAGCTTGAAGGTAGGCATAGCCATACCCCCTATCCGGTTCGAGATACGCACCCTCTGCCCATTCGTTCCAGGCATTTACAAACACTAACCGTTCATCACGATTCGGAAAGTGATAGCAGGTATCAGTTATAGCATTGAGCAACCACTCGTAGTAGCCTGCGGGCGACTCATTGACCAGAACCCGCGCAAGATTCCTTTGCCTGGGGGTATTGTCCCATGATGGGCAGACGGCCCGGAATAGCCTGTAGCCTGGATTCGTATAATTGCGGCTTCTACTGACACATTGTGACCAGTCGAGAACTTTGCAGCCGAAGCCTTTGTGCAGTGGTTTAATGCCCCTGTTGACGGGTGGTAGCTGAGAGCTAATAACCTCCATGTTCGGAGGAAACTCGATGGCGGCGTCGAACTCATATATGGCCGGGTCCACCCGCTCGAAGGACTGAGTGTACGCGAGGTGAAGCTCCCCGATGCCGTTATTCCGGCACCATGTGCGCCACCGCCGGGCCGTTTCTTTGGCCGAAGGCAAAAGGCTCGGGCGGTAGACGATAAGCAGCGGCTTTCCGTCTATTCTGATGTATCGAGGATCGCGCAGATATCTTGAGATATGTGCGATGAAGGCCAGGTCGTCCTCGGGGGAGTGGTTTTGAGCGATCAGGACTTCGTCCTCTCTGCCATCCCAACGCCGGGTCCAGTTTTCGTTTGCCCAGCACAAACAGAATGACAGGTCAAGCCCCGGGTCTTTAAGATAATTCTCGACCGGTTTTTCTAGCGGCCGCCTGCCGTTGAACCAGTAGAAATGAAAACAGAACCCGCCTACGCCGTAGAGCTTAGCCAATTCGACCTGGCGGTGTTGAACTCCTGGATCCAGCAAGTCGTAGTACCCGAGTTCACCCGGAACGCGTGGCTGGTAATGACCGGCAAAATGGGGCTGGGCTGCCCGAACACTCGTCCAGTCGGTGAAGCCTTCTCCCCAAAAGGCATCGTTTTCCGGGACCTGGTGAAACTGGGGCAGATAGAACGCTACGAGCTTGACTGGCGGATTACTTAGGGGAGCTTGTCCGTCGAGGAGTGGAACATATTGGATATCCGGCGCAGCGAATTCAGCCATTGGCACATTGTTCTTAACAAGTCGCTGGTACAATGCCGCGCGAGCCCGGTATGGGATCATCTCATGGACGCGCAGCGGCACGTAGCGGTGGTAATAGGGGAGCAAAGCCTGCCCTGCCCGGGTGAACTGACCGGTGCCCAGCCACCATAGTAGTTTGAATGCACGGCTCATATTCCGCAGCAGCCATCGGAGGTCACGATATATGGCACGCAACAGAGCGGTGATGCGCCATGAGTGGGATGAATAAAAAACTGCGAGTCGAGTTTTTAAGGTTTTGACCCGCTGGCGCAGGGCCTTTGCCTCGCCTACTCGCTGGTTCAATTCCTTATTTTTTCTTATCCTCTGCATAATCTTTTCCTATCACGGGCTCCGGATATTGTTCATCAAAATCGAGCCCCGCAGGCTTTATTACGGGCATGATATCCGCCAAGCGTTTGAACAGGGGTTTGGCTGCTAGAGACACGTGATCCACCGCCAGGTCCTTTCTATCCCTTGTTGCAGACTCGTGTTTGGTTTCCAGCCAACCTCATCACGTATTCGCGAAACATCGAGGACTACCCTTTTCACACGAACAACACTATCTTCGACGTACATCGGCTCTATTTCCTTGCCTACCACACCGGACATTACCTTGACCAATTGGTTGATCGAGGTGCCTGCACCGCTTCCCACATTGAATATTTTATGTGCGGTTTTCTTTTCGAGGGCTGCGATCGTTGCTTCAACAGCATCGGCAACGTATATGTAGTCCCGCTCCATGGAGCCATCGCCATAGATCACGGGGCGCTCGCCCATCTTGATCCTGTTCAAGAACACGGGTATGACCCCCTGTTGCCCGTACGGGTTCTGTCTTTCCCCGTAAGGGTTCGAGTACCTTAGAATGAGGTAGTCCAATCCATAAGCGCGATTGAAGTAGTCCAAATACTCTTCGATGGCGAGTTTGGATATACCATAGGGGTCCATGGGGTTAAGGGCGTGCGTCTCGTGAACCGGCAGGCTGGTCGGTTCGCCATAGACCGTGCCGCCGGAAGATGGGAAAATGACTCTCTTTACTTTGCTGGCAACTGCAAGCTGCAGTAGTCTTACTGCGCCTATAACGTTTGTCTGGACGTCGTAAATCGGGTCTTTGATGGCGGTTGCCGGAACCGTGGTACTAACATAGTGGAAGATGTAGTCCATGCCCTTCAAAGCCTGGAGTACATCCGCATGGTTGAGGAAATCACCCTTTATAATCTCAATCTTGCCCTTAATCGTTTCCAGGTTTGCCATCCCTATTTGGAAGCTATCAAAAACCCTGACATCATACCCTTTCTTGACCAATCCCTCCGCGAGATGTGAACCAAGAAATCCATTCCCACCGAGTATTAAACATGTCGTCATTCTAATTCACCACACATTTTACAACAGGCGACGGCTTATTGGAACTATACAGCCCCTTGCTTATTGCCCTTCGTTCCTGCGAAGTTGTCAGCGACAGGAGTGGGTCAATCTTAGAGACGCACAATAGCGGCAGACAGCGAGTGGCTGCCTACTATTTAGTTCGTCTGCAACGATGCGTATCGCGATGCTTGGCTGGCATCTCATTTTGTTTTCTGGAGTATCCCGGGAAGCTGGTTGGCAGTGGCTTCGGATCGGGTCAGCAGGAATGCGATGTCTGGGACACCGGTGACGGGGTCGTGCATGGGAATCTCGACGGCTATAATTCCGGGGATGAACCGTTCGAAGCGCTTGACGATGTCCTTCCCGTAGATGCGATAGTGTCCATGCTGCTTCTCATCCGGATAGCCCCACTCTGTCGTGGTTGTGAGACGATGTGGTGCAGGGACCGTGAGAAAAACAAATCCCTGTTCCGAAGTTATGCGTACCATTTCCATCAATGCTTTTGCGTCGTCAGGCATGTGTTCAAGGACATGATTACAAATGACGAAATCGTATGAACCTGAAGGGCGGTCAATTCTCTGAAGGTCCAAGCTGCTATCTCCGCCGTAGATCGACAGCTCATAGGACTTGAACCACCGGCGCTCAACAGTCCGGTCATGGCTGAACTGCAGCACACGGCGGCGCGAAAACTCAAGCGGCTTCCGCAGCTTCACCATCACTTCGCGAGTTGCCCGATGGCGCTCTAAAGATTGGCAACCCTCACATCGCGGGGGCATCCCATTTTCCGCCATCCTCCCGTTTGGGCCCGCTCCAAATTTTGTGCTCCCGCAGATGTTACATGCTCGTGGCGGGTTCCGGTTAGCGTTTTGCATTATTTCTGTGTCATCAGGGCTAGGGTGATGCCTCGATCTCAAAAAGACGGCGCCAGTCCAGCCGCAATATCCGGCTCAGTCTCGCCTCCGGGAAGGACGGACGAACAGACCAGCCGCGTCTCTTCAATGCCGCGTCGAGCAGAGGGGGAGGAGTTGCATTACGCGAGAATGCCTCCGCGCGACCATCGGTATATAGAAGAAGCCCGGCCGGTCGGAGTGCTGAGAGCGCCGCATCCCAGAGATGCTCCAGTGTATCCGCAACACAGTCAGGGTCAATCACGACCAGGTCAATTATTCCCTGCGCCTTGACCAGTTCAGCACATGCGGCTTCGACAGAACCAGGCGCATGGGCCAGGCGGAACATTCGCTGTCCAAGTGCCGACCCTAGAGCCCGGTCTGAGGTAACCAAAACTGCCGGTCCGCCGCGGTGGATACGCCAGTCATCTGCCAGACGCCGGTATACTTTTCTACCAAAGGGAGTCGAGCCGCATTTTCCACACTGTTCCGACATTGTTCCACCCGAGGCAGTCAGTCCTAGTGGCTCACCGCAAATATTACAAATCCCGTTGACGGTGCCTTTGCGTCCATCGAGGATGCTATGCACCGTGTCACGCGTCAGCGGGTGGGCAACTGACGTAAATTCGTCCACCATGGCTGACAGACCAGGAAGGGTTTTGGTGGTCACTGATGCTATCTGTGGCACGCTCCCCAACCGGGCTCCGACACTCTCCAGGAAATAACTAAACTCGACATCCATACCACCCTGCGGCAGCGCCGGTGAGAATCCCCCATAGAGTGCCACCGCCCCCCGACGGAGTATAAAAGCACCACCCTGAACGTGGGTAAAAGGCCTGTCCGGGTGCTGCGAAGCAAATTCTGGATTACGAAATTTGCCGAAATCGGGATATGTTGCCAGTTCCCGGCCAAGGGTGTATTTAGGCAGGTGTAGCCGGGTACCTGCCAACACCTCTCCCGGATGCTTGCGCATGTGGTTGATCAGTGCACGCTCCCATCCGTGGTGGCCGATAAAGGCTTCGTTGCTGCAGAGGTAAATCGCCAGTGGAGCCTCACCATATTCGAGCGCAATGTTAGAGGCGGGCCCGCAGAACAGGTTCTCTTCCTTGAAAATCAGACGGATCTGCGGCTGGTTTGTGGCCACGTCAATCAGCATCTTGCGGAACTCATAATCGCTGCCGTTATCTACAATGGTCAAAGTATAAGGGGTCGTGGTGTGCCGCATAACCCGTTTGATGATTTCTATTGCCTCGCCACAGTGGTTGTAGTGGGCCGTGTTAAACGTGACGAGAAAGATATCGACCGGGTTGTTGCGCCAGGTGTCGAGGTAAACCTGCATTGTCTTGTCCACGCCGACCTTTTCGTCCAGGAAGCGTCGCGCCTCAAAACTCATTGCAGCCCGCCGTTCGGGAGTCATGGTGAGCAGTCGTCGTACACCCGAAGCAAGTGCTTCGGGGTTTTTAGGTTCCACTAAGATTGCCTCCACCATGTCGCGCAAAAAATCGGGAATCGCGGATACAGCACTTGTGACTACGGGGCGTCCGGCCCCCATCGCTTCCAGGATAACCGTCGGGAAGCCTTCGGTGTCACCGTTGGCCGCAATCACGCTCGGGACAACAAGGAAATCTGCGGACTGCAGTACAGTGACCATATCCTGTTTGTGCTCGATCGGCCCCATGAATTTGACGTTGTCCAACCCGAGTTTAATCGTCTGCTGACGGCAGCGCTCTTCGAGCGGGCCGTAGCCATAAAGCTCAAACGTCACTGGCTCATCACGGAGGATGGCTGCCGCCTCGAGAAGGATATCCACCCCCTTCTTCTCGATAAAGCGCCCGATAAAAACACCCTTGAATGGCGCGTTATCTGTGGAGCGTTCGATGGGAGCAATCTGCTCATAGAGGTTAAGGTCGACTGCCTGAAAGTTCAGAGCGATTTTCTCACCGGGCACACCTTGTTCTTCTAAGAAAGCCTTGTGATGCTCCCCGTAGATAAATACCTTCTTGCAGTTCGCCGACCGGACTACGTCAGCGATCCGGTTTCGTTTCCGGTTGTCGTGGTGAAAAATATCCACAGCGTGGGCAAAGAACGTGAAGGGTAGCCCCGTTGCTTCACAGGCCGGCCATGCCAGAAACGTTGTCGCCGGGCAGGCAAAGTGAGCGTGACAGAACGTACGCTTATGGGCAACCAGTAGTTCGGCAAGGTGTTGCGCATCACGGACTTGGTACATCTCAACGTCGAAATCGAGCTTCGCAGCTCGGTCCGGAGCAGTCTTGTAGTAGACATTGACATCCTGACCTTGCCGAATCAACCAGCGTATCTCGCTTATGACGAAGGACTGGGATAGTGCCGGCCAGTCCCAGAGGATGTAAGCAAGCCGCAGCTCCTCAAGCCCGTAACGAATGCGTTCCGCTAAATGCTTTCTAAGAACAAAATTCATGTTTTGGTCGAGGTCTACCGTCTTGGTTATGTTCCCGAGTCTCTTGCCATCAAGGTATTGCTCGACATCGATTAACGGTACGAAAGCAGGTGGGTAGAGCCGGGTGTAGGAGATGATGAGGTCCCAGTCCACCAGGCGACGTAACGAGTCGTCAAACCCGCCGTTCTGTAAATAGACAAACCTGCGGTGCATAAAAGCATTCTGGTCTATAAAATTTTCTTCAAGAAGCGCACGCCGGTCATAAGGGGTGGCATACATCAAAGTGCGGTGCTCATCCAAGATGTGGCATCGTGAAGCGGCGTATGCAGTGGCAACTTCATCGCACTCGGCAAAAATTGCCGCCATAATCAGGAGGTAGTCCTGATGCCAGGTATTATCGCTATCAAGATAAGCGATAAGGTCTCCGCTCGCCGAAGCAAGACCGGCATTACGTGTCGTGCTGACGCCTTGGTGAGCCTGCCTCAGAATTCTGAGCTGCCCGGACGCAACCTGCTTCGTGAACTGTTCCTCTAGAAGCTGGCAAGTCCTGTCTTCGCTGCCATCGTCAACCACGATGACCTCGGCCGGAGGATACGACTGGCTGAGAGCTGACAGCACGGCGTTGGCGACCACATTTTCGCGGTTCCAGGTAGGCATGACGACGGAGACCTTAAGCGCTTTTCGGGCCAGGATACTCTCCGCCATATTGCGGATTTCAATAGGGAGTTCCTCCAGCGGCTGGCTGCCCACTTCGGCAAAGGCTCGCAGGATTTCGCTTTTTTTACTCCAGTCCGGCAGTAGCCGGGGGCCGAAGACAGGTTCATCAAATGGAGCGGACACATTCCCGGACACCATTTGTTTAGTCCATTTGTCGTAAGAAGCAATTGGACGCGCCTTCCTTGCATAAACAACTACTGGCACCATGCTCGCCGTGAGTCGCCGCTTCACCGCCTCCTTCAGTCTGTCTGGTATCATCGCCTTGATGCGCATCGGGACAAACCGTTGATAATAAGGGAGTAGCGCATTGCCGCCCCGAGTGAATGCAACAGCGCCCCGCCGCCACAGCAATTCGAGTGGCCGGCGTATGTTTTGCAGCAGCCATTCCTTGAATCTCGCCAAGAAGCTGCGCCAGCCTTCATTACGGATGACTCTGATGCCAGTCAGCACAAGCTGGTAATAATAACGCATCTTTGTGCCCATGGGTTATAGCTTTTTAAGAATGGTTCGATACATACTCAAAGAAATTTTGTTACTTATGGTTGCTTACTTGCTCTGTTTCTTCTGCCTTGAAGATGCGCCTTCACTTTTCTGAAGAAGCTGCGCCAACCTTCGTTGAGGATGACCCTGATGCTGCTGGGCCCAAGCTCGTAATAATGGCGGGGGCGGGTGCCGGGGCGCAGCAGCTTTCCGATGACTCTCTGGTAACGGTTTACAAGCTGCATGGGTATGCTTCGCTGAATTTGTTGTATCTGGTATTCCAAGCTATTTATCTGGTATTCCAAACGATGTATCTGGTATTCCAAACGATGTATCTGGACGATCTTTTCTTGGAGGCTTGTTTCAAGAGAGCTTATCTGTCTATCCTGCTCAATAAGGTTCCAGCCCTGCAATTCTTTGAGGTTCTTTTTTGTAAACAGGCGGATGTCGTATTTCAGCGTTCTTAACCTTTTGTATTCCTCCAGAAAATAATGTTCAATGTAAGAATCCTCATCATAAACTATGTTTGCACCTTGAAGGTAGAGCTTTAAAAGAAGATCCTCTATGAAGAGGGTGTCAAAATACCGTTCATCAAAATGTTCATGCTTAAATACGGTACTGTCCACCAGAAAACATGACTCCGAACAAGAGCTAAGTTTTTTGAGAGCCGGATCGCTGATGCTCCATATAGAGTGGTATGAGAGTGTTATCCTTTTGTCTTCCAATTCTTGGTAAACAATGCTGGGTGCAATGGTTGTTTTATCCACATATGTGACCCGGAAGTTCATGAAATCAAGGTCTGTCTTTTCCTTTAAACTTTTGTCTAAATTCTTGAAAAAGCCGTCACTGAAGATAATGTCACTGTGTGTGAAGAGGACATATTCTCCCTCTGTTCTGCTTGCAGCCGCGTTATAAAGGACAGGGCGTGAAACCTCTTTCTTTTCGAAGGCAACAATCTTCCTTATCCTCAGATCCTTCGCAATTTGAATAGAGTTGTCGCAAGAGCAGTTGTCGACAAATACAATATCAAGTAAATCCTTCCAACTGCCCAAGGATTCGAAGAACCTTTTCAGGTACAGTGCCGCGTTGTCATTTATAATTGCGAGGGATAGCTTCATGTCTTTCTTGCCTCGATCAAAAGGTCACAGACCTCGCGTACACAGCCTTGTCCGCCTTTTGTTTTGCAGACGTAGGTGGCTATTACTTTATTTGCCTGGGCCCCGTCAGCGGAGGTTGCTGAAAAACCTGCTGCCTTCATTGCATCCATATCATTTATATCGTCACCTATATAAACCACGTCTTCGGGGACCATATTGTTATCTGCCATTAATTTTTTTAAGACCTCTGCCTTATCGGACACACCCTGGAATAGAAAATCGATTTTCAACTTTTTTGCTCGTCTCTCTACCAATAGAGTTTTCTCGTTAGTAATAAATGCTGTCTTGATGCCCATATTTCTTATAAGCTCGATTCCCTTGCCATCCCTTGTATTAAATTTCTTTAACTCCTCTCCACCCTCGCCATAATACATGCCTGCATCGGTCAAAACCCCGTCCACATCCAGCACAAGGAGTTTTATCTTCTTAAGCCTGCTTCTTAATGTCGAATTGACTCTGTCGGACTTGCGGTTAATAAGAAGCGTTTCTGCGATTTGCCAGGCCGAAGGCTCGTCCAGTTCCATATATGTCTCTTCAGGCATTTCATAACAAACAGTCCTTCCTGAAATACGCGATGAGCTTTTCAGCAGCCCTTTTCTCGATGTAATATAGAACGCTCCGTTCTCAACAAGATACCCGCTCCAGTCTTGTCTTCTCGGCCTTTTTAGGGAGTCATAGTTAAGGGGCTTAATGGAATCGTCCTCGTTCTTTTCCCATATGAAACGTTTTTGTCTAACAACAGAAACGAGGCTTTCAGCATGGGTATCAAAATATTTCTTAATACCCTCTTCCAAATGGACAGATTCGATCAATGGCGAGGTCGCCTGGATAAGGACTACGTCGGTAAAGTCTATTTTTCCGGCGAATTCTAACATAGCAGACTCGGTTGTTGCGGAATCTGTCGCTGTTTCCTCTGACCGTCCGATAACCTCGATCTTCTCGCTTCCGTAATCTTCTATAATGTTTCTTATCCTTTTGGAATCGGTAGATACATATACCTTATCTATCAAGTCGCAACCGCAGGCCGCATCCAGTGCCCAGTACGCAAGCGGACGTCCCGCAATCTCCTTAATATTTTTTAACGGTATCGTTTTGCTCCCTCCCCTTAAGGGGATAAAGGCGACTAGCTGTCTTTGTTTCTGTTCCATTTCAGTTTTGCCCTCTGGACCTTTTCGACATCGAGTATTTCCTCTCTTTTATAATTCAGCGCCTTTGAGGCGGCCTTTACATCTCTGACGAGTCTTCTCAGCCCGTCGGGCTCGAGGGATGCCGCATGGTCTGTACCCTTCCATGTCCTGTCCAGGGTGAAGTGGCGCTCTATCCACTCGGCTCCGAGCGTGAGCGCCGCAATATCAACAGCAATGCCCGCGTGATGACCCGAAAACCCGACCGCTTTTATAATTTCTCCGTAGGAATCCCTCAAACGCTTTATCTCCATAAGGGCCGTATCTTCAAAGGACACTGGGTACGCCGAAGTACAGGCATAAACAACCGAGTCCTTTTCTCTCTTCTTCTTCTGTAAAAACCCTATGATTTCCTCTTCCTCTTTGCGTGTAGTCATTCCCAAAGAGATGTGGATCTCCCCGCCGAAGGTGTCTGAGATATAGGAAAGCATCTCAAAATATGTATTGCAGGCAGAGGGTATCTTTATTAAATGTGGTTGCAGGCTTACTATCTCCTTTGCGGATGTCATGTCCCAGACCGATGAACTATATATTATTTCCCACTCCTCACAGTATTCTTTCAATTCCTTGTGCTGGTCTATGTTAAACTCCAGAAATTCCCTGTGCTCCCCATAGGTCTTGCCGTATGAGTGATACGGATCGGGGTGGGGGGTGTTGTACTCCGCGGGGGAAAGACACTCTCGCGGGTTGCGCTTTTGAAATTTCACCGCTGTGGCATTGCAGAACTTAGAGGCCATCCTTATCATTTCTTTGGCAATATCCATCCTCCCCATGTGGTTGCATCCTACTTCAGCCACTATCCTTGTAGGTTCCATTCACTTACTCCTTTAGAAACTCCTCTATTAAATTCAAAACTCTCTCCAGTGATTTTCCATCGGTTTTATATACAACATAGGGAACAGCTTTTTCTCGTCCGTCCTTCAATTCTTCGGGATTTTCAATTAGTTTTTTAAACGCAGGCATTATTTCTTCCTTCGTATAAGCGCCAAAGGCGGCGCCCATAGGCACAAAAGGGTAAAAATCTCTGTCGTCTGAAAGATTGATGGTTAAAAGTGGTTTTCCGAGGATAAGAGCATCGATAGCCGTAGTTGAAAAGAAGGTGATAACGCCATCTGATACAGCGATAAGGGATTCGGTGTCGTGGTATTTTATTACCTTGGCACTAGGATGGCCTGCTTTTTCGGCGACCCTTTGTATAGCTTCTACGGTTTGCTCAGGGTGTGCCTGAAATAATAGCAGAACATCTTGGCATTGTGATGCCGCCTTAATGGTTTCTATTATCCCTGCTTCGATCTCCTCAGTAGAAGGTCTGAATCCTGGCCCTTGCTTCTGCATAGTAAAGACGATAATTTTTTTACTCTCCGGGCCTATCCCGATCTCGGTGTAAATCTTTCCTTTATCTGGCTTGAGGGAGGCAGTTTTGTCAAAAACCGGTCCACCTGTTACCACTATACGTTCAGGTTCAATCCCATTTTTCACAAGAAACTCTTTTGTGAAATCTCCCCATGCTGCAAAGCGGTCTGCCTCGAAGGGAGCAAAGGCGTGCAGCGAGTATTTGTTTGGCATACCGTGCTGGACGATCAGTGTTTTAATTCCAAGGCTTTTACAGTGGCGGACGGCATTCCTCAAAATGTAGTTTACCTCTATTGCCAAAAACAAATGCGGTTTTTCCTTCTCTATCGCATTGATGAGGGGTTCAAGTCCCCACTCAAGGTCAAAGTCCGCCCTGCGTCTTCTGGCTGCATAGTCGTCGAATCTTGAATATTTTATCCCCTCGCTTTCGGCAAGTCTCCATTCATTCGGCGTAAGGAGCATGACCTTGAGTTTAATACCGTCGTGTCTTTCAAGCTCCTTGATGATGGGGAGCATCTTTTTAAGATGACGCTCAAGGTATGTTACGATGAGGATTTTTTTCATAGATTCTTATACTTGTTGTCAATGTAATATATCATTAGCCTATATCCTTCTACAACCTAGTATAAAAAAGTTCATTGGGGTAACTTCGGATGTTAGCACGTTAAACCCAGCCATTCCAAGCACTTTATGAAGGCTTTTCCCTGTAAAATAGAAGTTGTGGGCTATCTGGAAAGTAACTTTATCTTTGGGCGGCTTCTTAATGTCGAATATCAGGGGGACCTCGACAGAGAGTTTACCTGTGTCCTTGAGGAGCCGTCTTACGACAGAGAGAGCTTTATCAAGGTTCCAAAGATGTTCTAGAACGTGCCACTTCTTTATCTAAGAGAGATAGAATTCTTCCATTGAAGGAGTCGAACTTTCCTCGCATTACTACGTACACTCTCTCATGTCTTTCCATGTAGCCATTTCTTTCGTTAAGCAGTTCTTCTACAAGGGATACCATCCGTTCTTTAGTACATAGCTCAGGCTTCCTTACATCAATATAATATCGACTCTCGCCGATATCTTCCAGCAGGTACCTGTTTTTTCTGTGGCTGCCGAAGGGGATGAATGGGACATGCTGGCCGAATGGTACTATGTTGGCATGTCCCCTCATGCCAAGGACAATGTCCATCTGTCTGTAGACGCCAACTAATTTTTCCGCCTTTTCATAGTTAGCAGGGAAGAGAGATGAAAGAACCTCTTCTATAACAATTAGATTTCCGCCGAGCTGCTCCCTGAGGCTGTCTATTATCCTTTTGTCAAAATTCCTTCCCATGTGTCCTATATAGAAAATCTGTGCATTGCGTTCATTGATAAGATGGCGGCAAAGTTCTGCTAAGTTCTTGATAAAGTGCTCCCTGTTCTCTGCCCAGGGCTCTGGAAAGGCTTGGTTTTCCCTGTCCGATGCCCAGTTTATACCGACCCTGAGCTTGTCATGTCTCAGTCCCGGCACCTTAATGTTCTCGGCTGGAAGAAACATCCCGCTATCGGGTATAACTTCTATCTTATTTTCGTCACATCCTCTGCTAATCAGCTCGCGTTTTGTTCCGGTATCTCTGACAGAGAATAAGGTCGATAATTTAACAGTTTTCTGTAGATGGGAGTCTGTAACAGGAATAAAGTCTGAACTATCGTATTCAAACTGGTTGTAGCCGATTCCATAAACTACAAAAGGCACTTTAATCGTATCTATTAGAGCGATATCAATGTTCCACTGCCATCCCGATTTAGAGTTATCCTGTGGGCGATAGAATATCAAGCCACCTCCTCCGACAACTAATAAGTCGCCCTCCCTGTTTATTTCTTCTATTAGGTCTTTAGCAAACTCAGTTTGCTGACAGTTTATGTTGCAAAATTCTATCTTGTATTTGGAATGTTGCGATAAACTACCTTGAATAGATTTGTGAATAATACTGTCACCAAAATTTCCCTCCCATGCTCCTGCATGATAAATTATTTTCTTTCGTCTCTTAAACAAAGTAAACATGGGATGCCCTTTCCAGTTATTAGGTGTCCACTTGTATTATTTTCTGGCACTCGCAGTAAAGCGACCGATAGTCCTCGTTTGCCTATTATTTAAATTCACCTAAACCGAATATCGATAGGCGTATCACAAAGTCCGGCGGCTTGCTTGGTCTATCAATTCCAAGAGTTTCGTCATCTGGCGCTCGTAATCCTCATATCGCGATATGTATTGCTGGTTGCAGTCCGCGGTAAAACGGCGCAGACCCTCATCCTTTGCACAGGTACGCATGGCTGTTATTAGCGTATCCTCATTGTTTATATCTACAAACAGGGCTTTGAACCCTAGGCGTACCATTTCTCGATATTCGCTGTGGTCACTCAGGATTGGTGCACCTCCTGCAGCAGCAGCTTGGACGACTCCCCAGGAACCTATATCCTGTTTTCGGACCACAGATGTGAAAACATCTGCGACTGACATCAATTCTGCGCAATCAGCCAGCGGGATTTCTCCGTCAAAAAAAGTGAACCTTTTCTCCAATGGAGTCCCAACAAGCCGTTTGCGAGCTTCAAGGACGTATGGCTCCGAGTTTGCTCCGCCCAGCAGAACGAAATGAGACGGGGGCCATTCGCTGGCGAAACGGATGAAAGCATTCAGGATGATATCACATCCCCAAGGCGGCCTGAATCGACGTGCATTCATAAAAATCATGGCTGTAGGGTCGATACCATACTTCGCGAAAATTGTTTGGCGCTTTTCATCATCAGCTCTATAAAACATGCGACGGTCAACTCCCCATGAAGCAACATGCGCACGGTTGGGTGAGACCCCGAAGTGGTCAATAACGTATCTTACAGCAGTTATCGAACCTGAACACACGAGGTCAACGTGCCGTAGCGAGTACTTGACGATTGCATTTATGAGAGAAGATGCATCTGCACGCTCGTGGATATCCCCACCCCAGGGCTGCAAGACTCTAGGAAAACCACGGCACAGGGCTGTGGCCAAACCATATGTGGATACTTCGTGCCCGTATACGAACCGTGGCTTGAGGCTGCGTACAAGCCGCGAGATACTGATGCCAGAAACAATTGGTTCTGCCACAGAGATGTAATCATTCCGCCCGGCAGGCACCATCACTCTCGAGTATCTTTTCTTTTCCACTACATGAGCTACCCTTTCAATTTGTCGAAGGGACAAATTCAAGGCGCTTAACTGCTTCTTGTTCCAGTTAGACTCATGCTCGAAGCTGGACAAGACTGGCGTCCCATCAGGCAAGCTACGCCCACCACTCCATCTGTACGTCACGGCGACCGTCGGGATACCTCTGGACCGCCAGCGAGATGCAAGCTCCTTGAGCCAAATTGTACCGAGCGGGCCGATTAGCACTGCGGGTCCAGCTTCTCTCAAGTAAGTCCTCCCCGGAGGCGTTCTCTGATTTCCTCAGCTTCGAAGTACTGATATGTCTGGTCTAACACGCTTTGAATACATTCCCTCACATATTTTTCGTGGTTGTATGAAGCTATAACAACACTGACCCTGGGCATAAGATTATCTCCTAAAGCTCCTTATTATTTCGCAGATTTTTTCTACTGAAGCAATAGCCAGCTCGCCGTACAATGGAAGACACAGGACTTCATCGACCACCTTTTTCGCCACAGGTAAATTAGCTGGGTCGGCAGAAGGAAGATTTTTGTAACAGGGATAGTCACTGCATAATGGATAAAAATATTTCCGAGCATATATGTTGTATTCCCTCAACCTTTTGCAGACTTCGTCTCTTGAGATGCCGAATCTCTCCTGCTCAATTCGGATGGCACCATATTGATAGCTGTTTTTAACATTTTTGGAGAGTGCATTCAAGTTGATTCCCTCAATATCACGCAAGCAGTGTGTATAGGTGTCAATAATCCGCTTTCTTTTCTCTCTCTCGGCTTCAAGATATCTCAAGTTAATCAGCCCTAATGCCGCTTGTATTTCATTCATCTTACCATTGATGCCGGTCATCACTACTTCATCCTCATTCTTAATGCCAAAATTCTTTAGAAGGTCTATGCTCCGCTTCAAGTCCGTGTCTTTACAGGTGAGAGCGCCACCTTCTGCCGTATGGAACAATTTTGTGGCATGAAAGCTGAACATAGATATATCTCCGAAATTGCCAATGCCGGTACCATCGACCTCAGTATCAAATGCATGTGCAGCGTCGTAAATGACTTTTAACCCGTGGCGGTTAGCGATTTCCTGAATCTTTTCAATATGGCAAGGTGTACCAAAAATATGAACTCCCAGGATTGCTGTAGTCTGGGGGGTGATCATTTGTTCAATTTTATCCGGGTTAATAGTCATTGACTTCTCATTGATATCACAAAAAACGGGAGTTATACCGTTCCAAAATAATGCGTGTGGCGTGGCGGGAAAGGTAAATGGCGTTGTTATTACTTCGCCTTTTAACCTCAAACTATTAACTGCAACCAGTAACGCTATGGTCCCATTGTTAAATAAAGAAACATTAGGGACCTTTAACCGCCGGCGGAGTTTCTCTTCGAATATTTGATGCTCAGGCCCGTTATTTGTAAGCCATTTGGATGCCCAAATTTTTTCCAGTTCGTGGTACACTTCCTTTAAGTCCGGAAGCAGTGGGCGGGTTACATAAATGGGCTCGTCAAATGGTTGCATCAATTAGTCCCTCCAACAGAAAGACTTAATATCACTTCTATCCCTCGAGCAATAAAGCTTTTGTATGTTTTGATCAATGATACAATTTATAGGAGTTTTTCCCATTCTTACAAATCTAATTTTTTAAAGGCTTCTCAGAACCACCAATGGGTAGGATGTCTTTGAACAGATTGCTATTTGTATTCTTCAGAAAGCCTCTTCTCCATTTCCAATACCTTTTCTTTCGGACGTTTTCTGAGCACTGTCATGGGGCTTCCTATATTTATCGTCCAGGGTTCAACGTCCTCAGTTACAAGGCTACAAGCTCCGATAGCTGCCCCTTCTCCAATTGTCACTCCTGGTAGGACCACCACATTGACTCCCAAAATCACATGTTTTTTGATTACAACAAATGATCTGGTCACGTTCCTAAATTTAGCAGGGATTGTTGGCCCCGTTAACGATGAGCCCGAGAAATCATCACTGCCAGTAAGAATTCTGCAACCTGAGGACACGCCCGAAAAATCTTCCAGAACAAACCTGCCTCCTCCGGTAATACTGCAAAAAGATGCAATATGAACGTGATTGCCGATTTTTGTTTCCTGTTTGCCATCCAAGAAGACGAAGTCGTCGATGATTACATTATCACCGATTGAAATCATCTCTGGGTTCAGGATTTTGGTCAGCGGATATATTCTCACATTTTTGCCCATTTTCTTGAATTCCAAACGCACCATTTCTAAATCCTCCTGTGTCTTCTCTCTAAATAATATTTCGCAACGATTTTATTAACAAAGCCTATCCTGAGACCAACGTCCTTTGTCCTCCTACACGAATTCTAATCGGTAGGCTCTCTATATTTTTAGGCGTTGATATCGTACCTGACAGACCTTAAGCTTATTTTAATCACATGTTGATTTCACTTTCAAGCAGTTTAATACGCGGAAGAATCCGGTTTCCATGGCTGAAGGCTTTGCTCATCTTTGCGACACCTTTTTGGGGATGCTAAGGAGTTTGTCAGGTTTTTTCTGCGACGTAGAGAACCGAGCGATGGTGGATACCGCATTTCTCAAAAATCTCAGCACCGAAATAGCTAATCCCGAATTGATTCACCTTGAAGCCACTGCGCTCCAATCTTTGTACAAAACCTTGTTTGGAATACATTCTAACATGACTAGCTTGCCCAAAGTATTTACATCTCTCCTCTTCAGTTTTTATAGATGGGTCTTCATGGATTTCTGATAAGGTAAGCACGATGGGGACCATGACAATTCCCCAACCACCTGGCTTAAGTATCCTGTACAGTTCTGCTATCGCCTTTCTATCATCTTCAACATGCTCTAATACGTGAGAGCATATGAAAATATCTATCGAATCATCTTCATATATTGGCATATTCATGACATCGACCTTGTCGTCGACGCCGTCTTTAAATAAATCAGCACTGCGATAATTTAGAAATGGATAGCTTCTAATAGCTTCTGATAGGGCTGCATGGGGGCCAAAGTCGCGAAATTCGTATTTTTTGGTGCCATCCATGGTTGCGAGTTTTTGCCCAAGATATAACGCATACAATCTGTCCCTATCTGGTGCGCTGCAAGACGGACATTCATAATCAAATAGATTAAGCGTTTCAAAGGTGAATATCGAATGAACAAAACCATGCCTATCGAGTTTCTTTAGATACCACACAGGTGCCGGATTAAAATGTGACAGGCGAGCTTTACATACAGGGCAATAGTAGCGGCGATCCTGCTTGACATTTTTCACGGAGGCATAGAATCTTTTTGCTCCTTCGGGAACTACAGCTCTTGCAATGTTGAACAAGATCAGCTTGCTATGTGAAAGAATCTGGCGCGCGCGGAGCTTGTCAGGGTTTTTACAAAAGGCTTTAATGAGACGAACAATTTGCATTATTTTCTGGCCTCAATATAGAGAGATCTGTATTCTTCATTTGCTTCCGAAGGATAGGTGCCTTCAAATGCAGAATCCAAACAGTCCGTCTCCCGAACCTCCCTTTTCCTAACTGAAGCCCCGCGCTGCATGTTCAGTGTGGGGTGCCTCTCTGTGAGAGTGCCAAATAGTCGTTTATTACCTTTTCTGTATCACCCATGGTAACAATCCGGCCCTCGTCCAACAGCACTGACCGCTGGCGCATGAATCTTCATCAGCACGGCCGTTCAGGCAAACTTCCTGCCTACTCCAAAATACTTGAAGCCAATGTCAATTAGTTTCTCGGCGGGCAAAGCATTGCGACCGTCAACAATAGCATACGGCTTGACCATGGCTTCTTTGATTCTGTTCCAATCGGCTTCAATGAACTCAGGCCACTCGGTAGCCAGGACTATGGCACAGGCGCCAGCCACTGCCGAATAGACATCTTTAGCGAAGACTACGCCGTCAGGCAGCAGCGATCTGGCACTTTCTATAGCCGCCGGGTCATAAGGCCGTAGCTTAGCCCCTTCGGCGATAAGCAGGCGCGCAATGTCCAGAGACGGGGCTTCGCTAGCATCATTCGTGCCGGGCTTGAAGGCTAAACCGAGCAGGGCAACCTCTTTGCCCTTGAGAGAACCCAGGAGCTGCTTGAGCTTGTTTACTACGAGGACTCGCTGTCTGGCATTGGCTTCCATGGCGGCCCTGAGAACTTTGAAGTCGTAGCCCTTGCTTGAAGCCAGGGAATTCAGGGCTGCGGCATCCTTGGGCAGGCAGTGCCCTCCGTATCCTAATCCCGCCTGCAAAAACGCCGGGCCGATGCGCGGGTCAAGTCCCATGCCTCTGGCAACATCGTCGATGTTAGCCCCCATGGCTTCGCAAATGTTGGCAATCTCGTTGATGAAAGAGATTTTGGTAGCAAGGAAAGTGTTCGATGCGTATTTAATCATCTCCGCGGAGGTTATGTCCGTTACCAGCACGGGCGCTTCGATTCCGGTGTACATAAGACGCAGCTTATCGACTGCCCGATTGTCGTCAGTTCCAACCACAATACGGTCAGGGTGATACCAGTCATAGACACCTCGCCCGCCGCGCAAGAATTCGGGGTTGGAGACATAGGTGATTTGCGTCTCCTGCAAATAGTCCTTGATGAGTCTGACACTTGTTCCCGGCGGGACAGTGCTTTTCATCACCATTATGGTCGGACCATCTAGCGCATCTCTCACCTGTGCCACAGCGGTATATACGTATGAAAGGTCACAACTACCATCCGGCATTGCGGGCGTATTAACAGCTATCATTACAATATCGGCTTTCAACGAGCCAGGCAAGACCGCTACTAATTTCAGGTTACCAGCTTGTAGCCCACGCTTAAGCAACCGTTCGAGCCCTGGCTCATGATAAGGAACTATCCCCGAACTCATCAGTTCTAGGTTGTTGGTATTGATTTCAATGCCGGTCACTCTGTGACCTGCATCTGCCAGACAGCAGACTGCGACTGCGCCAATCCGCCCAATGCCTATTACGACAACTTCCATTTATCGTCTCGATATGGTCACGAAGTATTATTATAATGGAGTATTCGCTTGTTTAGCAACGAGCTACCGCCATATAATTTCACCCCTTGAGGGGTTGGTGACGGCGGGGTGAAGTCCCGCAACTACATGTTCAATGTGGGGTGCCCCCCTGTAAGAGCGCCCGATAGTCGTTTATTACCTTTTCAGTATCACCCATTGTAACAATCTGGCCCTCATTCAATAGCATCGCCCGCTGACACAGCTCCTTCACGGTGTCCAGGGCGTGGGAGACGAAAACTATGGTCTTGCCCTCGGTCTTGAACTGGTTCATCTTGTCCCGGCATTTTTTCCTGAAGGCTTCATCGCCCACGGCGAGGACTTCGTCTATGAGCAGAGTATCAGGGACGGCGTAGATAGCGATGGAAAAAGCCAACCGTACGTTCATGCCGGAGGAGAAGTTTTTCAGCTTCATGTTTTCAAACTTCTTGAGCTCGGCGAAGTCGAAGATTTCATCGTATATCCTGTCTACCTGTTTCCGGCTCAGGCCCAGGATTGAGGAGTAGATGTAAACGTTCTCCCGGGCAGTAAGCTCGGGCTGAAAGCCAACGCCCAACTGAAGAAAGGAAGCGACCTTGCCGTCCAGGCTGACCGAGCCGCTATCGGGGTATAAGACCTTGGCCAGTATTTTGAGAAGCGTGCTCTTTCCCGAACCGTTCCTGCCGATTATGCCGAAGGCTTCGCCTTTGTTGACCTCGAAGCTGACATCTTTCAGCGCCCAGAACTCTTCATAGTCGAATTGCCTTTTAATCAGGCCGACTATGTTCTGGAAGACTGTGTTCTTTTTTTCGTGGGGGATTCGGAATTTCTTGGAGATGTTGTCAACGATTATGGTGCTCATCACATTTCCTCGGCGAAGCGGCGCTGTAATTTGCTGAAAGTAAAGCCGCCCACAAGATAGGTAGCGATGGAAAAACCGATGACAACCACAATGCTGTACAGTGAAGGTAAATCGCCGGCGACCATTACATCGCGGTACATGCCCATAAACAGAGTTACCGGGTTGAGCAGGTAATAGGGCATTATACTATCGGGAATTATGGTCAGGGGATAGACAATAGGTGAGCAGAAGAAGAGGGTCTGGGTCACGACCTGCCATATCTGGTTGAGGTCACGGAAGTAAACATAAAGGGCGGACAGGAGCAACCCGGCACCGTAAATAAACCAGAAGTAGACGAGGTGAACGACGGGGAACAGAAGCGCGGTGACGGGCAGATATCCGAGCAGGACGAATAGTATAGGCAACAGGATTATGAACTCGAGCAGGGAGCTTATGGTGTTGGCCAGGACATTGCTCAAGACCAGTATCTGCCGGGGTATGTAGACTCTGGTCACTAGGCTGGCCTTACCGACGATGGCGCTGAGGGAAGAGGAGGTGCCGTTGGCGAAGAACCGCCAGCACATAATACCCACCAGCAAGTTTATGGCGAAATTCTCCTCGCGACCGAAGATGTGTCTGAAGATAAAGTACAGGACCAGTGCTAGCAGAAGTGGGCTGAGCAGAGACCACAAAAAGCCGAGGGACGTATTCTGGTAGCGATTTTTCAGGTCGACTACGGTCAGGTTCCTGATTAACTCTCGATATTGCCACATTTTATGGTCTGTATTATAGCTGTTCAGAGGCTCTGTGTCATCTCCAGGAGGTGCAATCTCCGGAGGTGAATGCAAGGCGGTGAGATTGCCACGCCCTTCTGGCGAATGACTCGCAATGACAAAAGAGGAGAAGCTCGCAATGACGGAGGAGATAGCTTGAAGCTAAAACCTGGCGTTATACACTTGTGGACACGTATTCTACAGTGCTAGATTTTGTAGAATTCGTCTCTCCAAATTCGGTTCAATCTCCTCTCCTCAGAGATGCTTTCCTTAAGCGTGGCTATCACTCCCAATTTATACAATTGGTTATCCGATAATTTTCTATTCTTTTGTACCACCCGTCTCTTGGCTAACATCTTCCTCAGATTCTTGACAAAGTCGAGATGAGCTGCGGCAATAGAATTGACGGAGGCGAAATTCCCCTGGGCTAGATATCTGACGCTGCGATACAAATTGAAGCCGAGGCTTATGATTAAAGCTCTTATCACATTTCTGGCCTCCAGATTCTTGATGATGTTATACAGCCTGTTTCTGGTAATGAGATAGACCTTCATTGATTCAAAAGTGCTTCGGCTTCTGAAAGTGCCACTTTCCTTGTGATACATCACGGCTGTGGGCACATAGAGCACTTTGTAGCCATAAAGCCACAACTTCCAACCCAAATCGTGTTCCTCACAGGAGGCGAAGTAGTCCTCGTCAAAGCCTCCTACGTATTGAAACAATTCTTTCCTCACTAATACTCCAGCTCCACAGCCAAAACCAGTATACTCAAGCTTGCTATATTTAGGACCATCTTTATCACCATACCCCTTATAGAAGCCGCCACCGATAATGGTAATCTTTCCCCCGGCTGTATTTATCATATTCCGCCTGTCATAGTAGAGCATTTTGCTAGCACATGAGGCAATCCGCTCTTCTGAAAGAGCTCCTTTCACCAATTCGAAAAGCCATTCCTTAGTTACCACGGTGTCGTTATTTAGAAATACCACATATTCACCGTTTGCAAGTTTGACTCCATCGTTATTGGGTTTGCAAAAGCCGTAATTTTTATCAAGCTGTAATATGTTTACCCGGGGGAAGTTTTCCCTAACATATTGGACAGAGCCGTCGGTAGACGCATTGTCAACGAGAATGACCTCGAACTTATCTCTCGGATAGTCCAAATTCTCCAAAGAGGCGAAGCATTCTCCCAGGAAATGCTTGCCATTGTAATTGACCACGATGATGCTTACAAAGGGAAGGTTATCGTTATTCACGGCTCCTCCCAATGGGCCGCTTTGCAACCCTAACTTCACACTTCACAATATCACCTCATAGTGTCCAGTAATTGAGCCCACTCCAGATTCCAATTCAGCCTTCGAAGCAAGGCGAAATCGGAAATCTTTCTTAATAGCTGATGCTGAGCTCGCCTCTGCTTTATGACGCTCCGCTCTTTCCACAGGGAAGCCAGGGCATCAAATTTGGCCCTGATATATGACCTGCCCCTGGCCAGACTGTAGACTATTATCATGAGCTCTATTGCCAGGAGAATGGGCAGACAAGCCAGTAAGGTTAGAGGCTTTAGCGTACTCAATAGCAGACTTTGTCGATTCTTCTCGAGACGAAATAGTTTCTCAGACGACGTCTTCAGGCTGTACTTATGGAAGACTATTGATTCGGGCAGGCAATATACTTCGTAACCCATCAGACGCACGAGCCAGGAGACGATGACGTCATCGTTCCCCATAAAGCACCATGCGGGCGCGCCCCCCATTTCCTCCAGTATCTCCCGTCTGATCAGGTAGGAGCAACCGCTGACACCAGACACGTTCTCAGGGATGACTGAATTATTGTCCTCCTTGCCCAGGCCGCGGCAAAAGCCCAGGCCAGTGATATGAATATTCAAACCCATGGCATTGATTTTGGTCCGGTCATCAAAAAGCAAAACCTTAGGCGTTACGGCTCCTACCTGTGGGTTCTCATCTAAAAAAGCTACCATAGCACCTAGCCAGTTTGGAACAACTTCAGTGTCTATATTAAGCGGCCCAATGTAGTCACCAGTAGCATAAGGTAAGCCGCTATTAATGCCACCAGCGTAACCTAAATTTTTATCATTAGCAACAAATGTTAAGTTAGGGAACTTGGTTCGAGCGTACTCCAGGCTCTCATCGCTGGAATTGTTGTCAACGAAAATAACCTCGAAATTCGTATAGCTTTGTTTCAGGACTGATGAAATGCAAGCATCAAGATGTGACATCCCATTATAATTTACTAAAATCACCGACGCTCTCTTTGCCATAGCTTTCTTCAGGCAGAACGCATATTAATTATCTCTCTTCATAGTATCCAGCGTCAGGCGCTCTTGGGTACCGGTCAATAGTCTAGAGTTGGGAGTTAGATTAGTCAAGGGAAATGCTATCGGTTCTTGGTGGGCTGATTTATGCTCCGGTTATTTTCGTCTGCTTAGGGCATTCAGGATTATGCCGGTGAAAATGCTTGATATGCCAGCGGTAACGAACAGAGTGGTCAGTACGGTGCTGCCTATGGCCAGGGCGCCTGTTGTGGCAGCTATATTGATCACCCTGATGCCGGTGATGAGACCAATCACCAGCAAGATGGCACCTGCCAGTCCGAAGAAGAACAGAGGTCTCCTCTGCGAAATCATGGCTATTATCCGACTGAGAACGTCTATGCCATGTCTTATCGGGTTGAGGGTCGAGCCGTCTTTGGTATATATGTTTGAGATTGGCACCTCGGTTATCTTGAGGTTTTTATCGGCGGCACGCGTTATCATCTCTGATTCTATGGCGAATCCACGCGCTTTCAAATCAAGTTCGTTTATTGCCTTCGGTGAAAGGGCTCGGAAGCCGGATTCGGAATCGGAGATATTGGTTTTTGAAGCGAGACGTGTTGAGCGTAAAAGGACTTTTTGCCCGATGCGGCGATAACGAGGAGTCTTATCTTTCTGGGCCTCTCTGGAGCCGATGACGAGGTCAAAACCCTCCGAAATTGGTTTGATGAGAATGGGAATCTCGTTAGGGTCATGCTGGGCATCAGCGTCTAGGAGAACGAGGATGTCTGGATTTCTCTTCTTTGCCTCTGCCAGTATGCTCTGGATGGCTGTGCCTTTGCCTCTGTTTTCGGCGTGGCGAATTACGGTGGCACCAGCGAGCTCGGCAACCCTGGCGGTGTTATCTGTGCTTCCATCGTCAACAACAATGACCTCGTCCACATATTGCCTTGCCTGGAGAACTATGCTTCCGACATATCTTGCTTCATTATAAGCAGCTATGCCGGCAAGGACACCAATCTTGTGTCCTTTATCGGGAGCCCGAGATCCAGAACCTTTCATTCCATCTCTACTTCACAGTCACCGATTTTGCCAGATTGCGGGGTTTGTCTGGGTCGCATCCTCGATTGATGGCGAGATAATAAGCCAGGAGCTGAAGAGGAACTACGGCGACCATGGGATAGAGTAACTCATCAACTTCGGGAATCTTGACCCAGGAATCATAAATGTCGCTTTCTTTGTCGGAGACACCGATAATATATGCGCCGCGTGATTTCGTCTCCATGGCATTGCTCAGGGTTTCGGAGAAGGTATAGTCAGTGGGGCAAATCACCACTACCGGTGTGCCTGCCTCGATGAGGGCTAAGGTGCCATGCTTGAGTTCCCCTGCGGGCATACCTTCAGCATGGATATAGGAAAGCTCCTTAAGCTTCAAGGCGCCTTCAGAGGCGATGGCAAAGTTAATTCCCCTGGCTATGTAGTAAAAATCGTTCTTATCTTTCAGTTTCTGGCTGAGCTTGATAAGCTCGCTTTTGTTCCAGTCCAGAACCCTGGTTATCGCGCTGCTCAGGTCGGTAAGATTCGCTACAGCTTCGTCAAAAGCATTAACCATGGAGAAGGATAACAGGTAGAACATGGCTAGTTGAGACAGGAAAGTCTTGGTAGCGGCTACGCCTATCTCAGCACCACAATTCAAGTAGATGACCCGGTGGCTGAGGTCAGCCAGTATGGAGTTAGGTCGGTTGACTATGGAGATAACTTGAGCCCCGGCGTCTTTAGCAGCCTTTACTCCCTCGATTACATCAGCGGTCTCGCCACTCTGGGAAACAGCTATAACAACGGTGTTTTTATCCACAGAGTCAGCAAAGTAACCGAATTCAGAGGCCATGACTACATCGCAGAACTTCTTGCCCACTTTAGAGAAGAGGTATCTGCCGACCAGGGCAGCGTAGCGGGAGGTGCCACAGGCAGTCACAATCACCTGCTTTGCCCTCAGAATATCCAGGGCAATCTCGGTGAATCTCTTCCCATCCTGACGGACTATTTGGCCAAGCACCTGAGCTTGCTCCATTATCTCCTTGAGCATGAAATGCTGGTAGCCTCCTTTATGGCTCTCAGCCCAACCGTGGTCGAGTTTTCTGGCTTGCTTAACCAGCTTGTTTCCTTGGGCATCGAAGAATTCGATTCCTTCTTGTGTCAGCATTACTACCTCGTTATCCTCCAAATTCATCACCTGATTGGTATATTGAGAGAAAGCCAGGGCGTCGCTACTAACGTAATAATCGGGGGCGTCAATGCCCACAATCAGGGGATTATTCCTCCTTGTGCCTACGACCTTGCCCTGATTATCAAGGGATATGGCCAGAAA
Source organism: Dehalococcoidia bacterium (assembly GCA_030606765.1). The sequence goes on along the minus strand of JAUWFX010000005.1, from coordinate 1,609 downwards.
GGCATAGGAGCCCTCAAGCCTTGGCGCTATATTTAACACAGCCTGTTCCAGGGAACATCCGTTTTTGAGCTCATCTTCAAGGAGGTGAGGGATAAGTTCGGTATCGGTTTCTGAAGTAAACTTGTGTCCCATTTTGATGAGTTCCTGGCGGAGTTGTTGATTATTCTCAATGATACCGTTGTGAACTACAGCCACTTTGCCACCGCAATCGGAATGAGGGTGGGCATTGAATTGGGTGACAGCACCATGGGTTGCCCAGCGAGTATGCCCGATGGCTATATTGCCGGGAAGGCTTGCCAGGTTCTGTTTCTGGATGACTTCGTCAACTTTGCCGACATCCTTCCTTATCAGCAACCTGCCATCGCACAGGGAAGCTACGCCTGCTGAGTCATAACCACGATATTCCAGACGCTTTAAAGCCTCGAGAACAACCGGAACCGCTGGCTTCTTTCCACAATAGCCAATGATGCCGCACATTTAGTTTTCTCCAGTTACAGGAGAGCTAGTTGGCTCCGGTGCCCGTGGCAAAAGCCCCTTTCCAGTTCCCCTTTCCCTGACGGAGATGGTTTCTCTGTCCTTGCTGTGATTGAGGGTAACGCCATCACATAGTTCACTGCTTTGCGCCATAGACATGCTGTCAATTATATCACGATCTGGGTCATGTCTAGTCCTCATGCCTACGCTAATATCCTCTATTAAGACAAGACAATGCCAGCTATGGGGCACTTCACAGCATCAATCACGAGACGCCTTACTAGGTCAGGCCTGAAGAGGGGCCCTAGTCTCGTGGAACGGGTTCAAAGCGGGCCTGGAAGAAACGGAGGTATCTGGGCTCATAAACCATCTTCAAGCCCCGTGCCTCCCCGCGGATATCGTATATGGCTTTCACTGATTCAGCCGCAACGTCCATGTGCGCCTGGGTGTATACTCGACGGGGTATCGCCAAGCGCGTCAGTTCCAGGCTGGGATAGCGATGGTCACCGGTCTCAGGATCTCTCCCAGCACTGACAGTGCCTCTTTCCATAGCTCGAATGCCCGAATCGAGATATAATTCGGCAGCCAGTGTCTGAGATGGAAACTGGTTCTGAGGTATGTGAGGATAGAACCTCCTGGCATCCAGGAAGATTGCATGGCCTCCTATCGGCTTTACAATCGGTATCTCCCAGTCGAGCAATAATGTACCTAGATAGCGAACTTGTTCAACACGAGCCCGGACATGGGCATCGTCTACGGCTTCAGTGATCCCGATGGCTAATGCTTCCATGTCACGTCCCGCCATACCACCATACGTATGCAGTCCTTCGTAGACCACAACCAGATTGCGCAGCTCATTAAACAAATCACTGTCGTTGACTGCTAGCCAGCCACCGATGTTAACCAGGTGATCTTTCTTGGCACTCATCCAGGCGCCGTCAGTTAAGCTACAAAACTCCTTGAGAATGGTGGCGACAGACTTGTCTCCGAATCCCTCTTCACGCTCCTGGATGAAGAAAGCGTTCTCAACCATCCGGGTGGCATCAAGGTAAATAGAAATGCCGTAACGGTCGCACAGGGCACGCAGTGCTCGCGCGTTGGCCATACTCACCGGCTGACCACCCGCCATGTTTAC
>JAUWFX010000118.1 GCA_030606765.1 Dehalococcoidia bacterium | reverse complement strand
CAGGTATGCGACTGCGCAACCACATCGGTGCCAGCATCGTATGAGATAGCTGAATTAGCCGGGGAAATTTATGCCGATAGCACGACCTGTGAGCAACTCCTCAACAAGATGGCTGGGTCTCAACCACCCCAACTGTTTGGCATCAACGATATTGTCTTCCCCCGCAAAGCATATTTTGAACGCCTTAAGTTGAGTGAAGGAGTCCGGGAAGAGAAGGGAGAGTATCTTCGTTCCATGGATGAGCGTGGCTTTCTCGATGCACTCCGCGATTCATTACGCTACGGTGCCCCAGGCGAAGCGCAGAGGATTCCCGTGAAGCATGCGCCACTAGCCGACCTGGTCCAAATCTGGCAGAACTTGCCCACCATCCTGCGCGACCCAAAATTTTCTTCACTGGTGGAAAGAGAACGTTTGCCCAGAGCATTCCCCCATTACTTCCTCCGCCTGGGATTTGACTGTGCCTTGACAGAGAACACAAAAGGCAGGCTGCTGCTCTATTATGTTAAAGTTCCTAAAGAGGATGCCAAACTGATGGTCTATGATGTAAACTTCAGGAATTTGAATGCTGTTAAAGCTGAAGCATTACGTCGGCTTGAGCTTTTGGAAAAGGCGACATCACCACTGCAGCTTCCCAAATGCCCCTCATGGATGTGCTCTTACTGCGACTACAGGCTTGAATGTGGCGAAGCGTAACTGGTATAACAAGAGCATGCGAGAATAGTTTACATATTAGAAGTTATACAAAGCGCTGTACAAAATCATACTTGAGAGACAAATATGAAAGAACGGAAGGCAATGCCTCATAAAGAGATGTTGTGCTTCAATGGAAGTCGGACAGCTAGCTTCAGGGAAAAATGCGACAACTCCTCCCAGGGGAAGATATAACAAAACCAAACCAAGTGGGGTAATGACATGGATGGAAATCAAGACAGACGCTTGAGTGCTGAGGAGGGTTCTATCATTTTATCACCATCGATTTGTCCGAGAACGGCTGAACCTATACAGTCCGTTTTATGGTAGTATTACGTGATAGTGTGCCGGCGTTTGGAAACACATTAAAAGGAGGTGTCAAGTGGAACACTACAAACTCTTTATCAATGGCGAATTTGTCGACGCCGCGGATGGAAAGACCTTTCAAACAATCGACCCCGGTACTGAATCACCCATAGCCACGGTAGCGCAAGCAGGCAAAGCCGACGTAGAGGCAGCTATAGCAGCGGCTCGTAAGGCTTTCGACAGTGGAATCTGGAGTGGTCTTACTCCAACCGCGCGACTGGCAAAAATGCAGAATCTCGCAGACCAGATAGCACAACAGGGGCTGCGCCTGGCTACAATTGAATCCATGAACGCCGGCCAGGTCCTATCTCTGGCTAAGCTCATGCCCTTAATCAGTATAACTCTTGTACGCAATTTGAGCTTGGCAGCGGCAACAAGATTTCCCTGGGAAGAAGACATGCCGGTATCTGGGAATGCGTTTGCTCCGGCCCGTGAATATGTCCGCAGAGAACCGGTGGGGGTATGCGTGGGAATTGTCCCCTGGAACTTCCCAATGTACATAGCCCTCTGGAAGATCGTACCAGCCCTGATAACCGGGAACACGATTGTTGTGAAACCGTCTTCGGTAACCCCGTTGAGCGCACTCATACTTGCTGAAGCCGCCAAAGCGGCAGGCATTCCTGATGGGGTGATAAATGTCATAGCCGGACCAGGGCCAGAGCTGGGCGAAGTTCTATGCACGCATCCGGATGTGGATAAGATAGCCTTTACCGGCAGCACGGAAACTGGACGTGAAATCATGAGAATGGCATCCGATACGGTGAAAAAGATGACACTCGAACTCGGCGGCAAGTCAGCCAATATCATACTTGACGACGCAGATATGGACCTGGCCGTAGAAGGCGCCTGCTACGGCACCTTCTTCAACCAGGGACAGGTATGCTCGGCGGGCGCACGTATATTAGTAGCCTCAAAGATTTATGATGAGTTTCTCGACAAGTTGAAAAAGAGGGTGGAGTCTCTCCGTATCGGATACCAGATGGACCCTACCTCTCATATGGGGCCTCTTGTCAGCAAGCAGCAACTGGCTAAGGTTGAAAGTTATGTAAACTTAGGGCAAGAAGAGGGTGCGGAGCTCGTCACCGGCGGCAAAAGAGTAGAAGTGCCCGGGATCAAAGGAGGATATTACTATGCCCCCACTATCTTCGCCAACGTTAATAACAAAATGCGTATCGCACAGGAGGAGATATTCGGCCCGGTTGCTTGCGTCATAAAATTTGACAGTGATGAAGAAGCAGTGGCCATCGCCAATGACTCCATTTATGGGCTGGCAGGTGGGATATTTTCTTCAAATACGGCCAGGGCCGAGTGTGTAGCCCGTGGCGTCCGCACGGGCACGATGTGGATAAACAACTACCATATATTTTCGGATTTCTGCCCGTTTGGCGGTTACAAGCAGTCTGGAATGGGCCGAGAATTCGGCCTGGAAAGCCTGCATGCATATACCCAGGTCAAGCGAATACATGTCAACTCTATGGCCGATGCAAAGAGTAACATGCACTTCCAGATTCTATCGGACTATAAGAAAGTAGATAGTTTTGGATACAATTGCCCCACTAACGTAGTAGCCGGCCACGGGGCACTGGCTTCAATCAGCAAGGCTGTTGTCGACTGTGGCTGTCGCAGGGCTCTGATTCTTACCGACTCAGGAGTCAACGAAGCAGGGCTTGCCCAGTTGGTGAAGGATGCTCTTGCGGATTTCTGTGTGGGCATCTATGGCAATATTACGTCGGAGCCCGACCTGGAAACGGTAGATGCTGCCACTGCCGTAGCCCGCGAACAGAAGGCAGATTGCATAGTCAGCGTTGGCGGCGGTAGCGTTATCGATACTGCAAAAGGGGTCTGTGTAATCCTAAAGAGTGGTGGCAAGGCAAATGACCATCTGAACTTTCTGATACTTACCGAACCGCAAACTCCACACATTGCCATTCCGACAACAGCAGGAACAGGTAGCGAGGTAACAAATATAGCTGTACTCACCAGCAAGGGTGCCGCACGCAAACTCTACATAGTAGACACACGAATTATGCCGAATGTTGCTATTCTGGACCCACGTTTCACCATATCTATGCCCAAGGATCTAACAGTCAATACCGCCATGGATGCCATGACACATGCCATCGAGGCTATGACAAGCACTATGGCGAACAAGATATGTGACGGTATGGCATTGCAGGCTATACGCCTGATCAACGAAAATCTGCCGCTGGTCGTAGCCGACGGTAAGAACGAAAAGGCACGGCTCAACATGCAGCTAGCGGCTACTATGGCAGGTTGGGCATTCACAATCGCTCAGGTCGGTCTAGCACACGCCATGGCGCATACAATAGGGGTAATACACCATATCTCACATGGAGCAGCCTGCGGCATATTGCTTCCCAAGGTAATGCGGTATAACGTGGATCATGCAGCCGACAAGCTGGTTCAGGTAGCACAGGCTCTGGGAGTTGACACCGTCGGCATGACAGAGCACGATGCCTCCCTAGCAGCAGCGGATGCGGTGGAGGATTTGATGAAAAAGGTGGGCCATCCCATAAGGCTGCGCGACGTGGGCGTTCCGGAAGAGAACCTGGCAATATGCGCATTTCATGCACTTGCCGATACGGCTGTCCTTTTCAACGGGCGCCCTGTCAGCGACCCAAACGAAGTTCTGCAAATTTACAGCCAGGCTTATTAGAGCTAACGACCATAATATAAGGGGGCACGCAATAACTGAATAACTGGTTTAAATATCAGCCTTTAGTCAGCAGTTATCGGAGACCTGTCTTACTTATCTGATGAAGCTTTAGGGCATAAGCAGAATTAGAATGAAAGGATATTGAGCAAACAAGTGGTTATATTATGATACAATAAAGGATTGGAGAGCTGAGCAATGAATTGGTTAGACATAGTCATAATAGTCGTCGCAGTTTTATCGGGTATTTGGGGTTTGCGGCAAGGAATTATCAAGACAGCATTTGGTATTGCCGGGTTAATAGGTGGCATAATTTTAGCCGGGCGTTATTACGGCGGGCTTGCTGCATTGCTTTCTCCCTCCGGTGCTACTTGGGCCAACATAGCTGCTTACGCCATCATCCTAATAGCTACTTTAGTTGTAGCTAGTGTGATCGGCAACCTCGTAGCCAAGCTGGTTCACATCATCCTGCTTGGTTCGCTTGACAAGCTTGGGGGCTTTGTCTTTGGCGTCTTCATAGGATGCCTGTTATGTGCTGCCGTTCTCGCTATTGTCGGTAAGTATTACCCGGGCACGGAGGCAGTCATCAGTCAATCGGTAATAGCCAAATTCTTGATGGGAGGATTCCCCTTGTTATTAGCACTTCTGCCTGGGGAATTCGATTTCATCCGCGACTTCTTTTCACCATCAGGGTAGATTTATTAAGAGCTAGAGTATAATTTACTCCCCAAGAACTTCATCTAATACCTTTTTGAGTTCCTTCTTAGGCTTGTAACCGAGAATTTGCTGAACAGGCTGACCGCCCTTAAATATGAGCATAGTGGGAATGGCAGTTATTCCATACTTGACAGCCAAAGGACTATTCGAATCCACATCTACTTTAGCGAAGTCTATTTTACCATCATATTCTTTCTCTAATTCCTCCAGAACAGGAGCGGCAGCCAGGCAAGGAGCACACCATTGTGCCCAGAAATCTACCACAACTGGCGACTTCGATTGCAAAACAACATTTTGAAAGTTATCCTCACCTACTATTGCTTTTATCATGGAACTGACCTCCTTATTTAAAATACTATATCTAAAGAAAAAAAGTTAATGGCATTTCTCGTTGTCTGTTCAGCAATTGTAGCTTCAGCAATTCCTTTAAGTTGGGACACGGCCTCCAGGTCTCTTAAAATATCAGCGGGCTGGGACTCATACCGTGCTGCCCTTCCATAAGTGACTGGGCAATCTGTCTCCAAAAGCAATCTCTGCAAAGGCGCTTCTTTGACTGCCCTTCTATGCTCTTCATGATACTCCGCAGCTGGTGTGGCAGAAACAAAATAGCCACCAGCAATTATATCCCTAAGAACACTGGAAAAGCCAGTGAACCAGTGAAAAACGGCTTTATCTATGCCGACATCCTGAATCAGGTGTAGTGCATCCTTCCAGGCATATCTACTGTGAATTATCGCTGGCTTAGCATATTTCCTGGCTATATTCAGAAGCCGACCAAGAACCTCTTTCTGCAATTCCTTGGACGCTGCCTTCAACACCCTTTTGTCATAGTCCAGACCTATTTCACCAACAGCAACCGCTGAAGCAATATTTTGCTCAATAAATCGCAAATTATCATCTATCTCAAAAGTTCCAAGATTGGCTAGCTCCCAGGGATGTAAGCCTAAAGCAGGATAGACAAAACGGCGATGTTTTTGCGATATTTCCAATGTTTTTATGTTCGATTGGTGGTTCGACCCCACAGCTACTATGGCAATAACGCCTGCTTTTTTAGCTTCCTCGAGCATCAAATCGAGGTTTTTCAGTTCGTCAAGATGGGCATGAGTATCGATGAGCTTGTACACTAGATTTTCTTCTCTTTAAGCATGGCTTTATAATGCTTAAGTCCCGCCTCAGTCGGCTTGTAGCCGTAGAGGG
>JAUWFX010000046.1 GCA_030606765.1 Dehalococcoidia bacterium | reverse complement strand
ACAAGAACCGCCCCTATTTTGCCGTTTCCACTTTGCTTTTCCATAATCACACCTTTATATTACAATCTCTGCAATGCCTCCTTAGCAAGCCCGGAAGGCTCTACCTCCGCTCCTTGAGACCGCGAGTCGATAATTGCGCTCACCATCTCATGGCGTAATTTCTGGCAGAAGACATCGATTTCCTTTATCTTTTCAACAAAAGACGGGGCAACGTATCCTTCTCTAACTGCTATGCTTCTTAGAGCCTTCATGATATCGGCAAAATCAACATTCTGAGGACAGTGTGCCTGACAGTTATAGCACTGGATGCAGAACCAGATAGTGTCTGAAGAAAGGACTTCTTTTCTCATCCCCAAAAGAACCATGCGAATTATCCGGCGGGGATTGAAGTTCTGGTCGATATCAGCAACAGGGCAACTTGCAGTGCAGAGGCCACAGGCAAAACAAAGCTTAATATTTGCTCCTCCTGGCTCATTGGAAACATCGTACTTGAACTTGGTATCCAATTCATTCAAAGCTATAGTCATTTTCGCCTCCTTAATTCTCCCACTCAAGGGGAATCTTATAGTAGTCCAGCAGCCTCCAATATCTCGGGAACTCTTTCCTCCCGTCCGATAAACATAATGTGCACTCCATCACAGACTTTCTCTTCTTTTATTTGTTTTATCACCCGGGCGGCTATCTCTATTCCTTTGGAAACCCCTGTTCCTTTCGGAGCTTGAGCTAGTTCGTCAATGAGATGTTGAGGAACAAAAATACCTGGCACATTCTCATTCATGTACGCAGCCATCTTTGCGCCGATAACAGGTACTACGCCAGCAAGAATCTTAACCTTTTCATCTGTATTGCGGACGAATTCCGTAAATCTCTTTAGTTCATCAAGTTCATAAACCGCCTGCGTCTGAATGAAACTCACCCCTGCCTTAAGTTTCTTCTCAACCTTGATAAGCTGTGGCTCGAGGGGATCGGCTGAAGGCGTAGCTGTTGTTCCAATACAGAAGTCAATACCTCCATCAAGTTCATTGTCTGCCATGTCCTTGCCGGAGTTCAAAGTGTGAACAAGATGGATGAGCTGCACCGAATCGAGGTCAAACACTTGCTTAGCCTCCTTATGGTCCCCAACATCAATGGAATCACCAGTAAGACAAAGAACGTTACTTACTCCTCGGGAGTAAGCGAAAAGGAGATCTGCTTGAATTGCCAGACGGTTCCTATCGCGGCAGGTTACTTGAAATACTGGCTCGCCACCATGTTCCTTGATCAAGAGGCAAATCCCCAAGGAGGGATAGCGCATCACGGAGCTTTGATTATCAGTCACATTGAGACCATCCACCTTATCCTTGAGAAGCTCAATATGCTCTATTGCCTTTGATACGTTGGAGCCTTTTACTGGCCCCACCTCAGCTGTTACAACGAAATCTTTTGTTTTAAGAATTTCCCTAAAAGGTGTTGCCATCATTCACCCCCTTAAACTTTCGCCGCCTGGACTCTGCCGGGCCTTTTCACCGCCCGAAAATTCCTCGGCGAGTAATATTCTCGCATTAGATTAAGCCTACCTTGCTTTTCCAGCCTGCGATAAATCAGAACCCAAGCACAATCCTTCTCCGGGTCTATCTCGCATTTCCCTCCCCTTCTCGTACCACCGCAGGGGCCATTAAGAAGCCCTTTGGCACAGCGAACTATTGGGCAGATACCTCCTGTTCGATCTAGGAAACAATCACCGCAAGCACCACACATTTCAACCCAAAGGCCCTCTTTTTCTGGCATCCCGATAAAGGTAGTGTTAACTGCCGGGAACACCGGCTTGTCCTCAAACAGCTCAGCCATAGTTTGTACTCCCGACCCACAGGCTAATGAGAGAACTGCTTCAACTTCGGCAACCTTATCCTTGAGCTCTTCTACCATCTCTTTTTCACATTGCCTATCCACTGTAGCTTCAAGAGTCACAATCTTATTCCCCTCCGCGCTTCGAGCTAGTTTGAGTTGTGAAGCAAGTATCGCCACTTCTTTCTCTCCACCAACCCAGCAGACAGTAACACAGGTCCCACAACCCGCCACAAGCACTTTTTTGTAGGGGGCTATTAGCTGCTTGATCTCTTCCATGGGTTTTCGTTCAGCGATTATCATCTTACCTCCCGGACTCTTTTATTATCTTGGTTATCTCGTTTACTGCTCTAACGAATTTATGGGGCGCATTTGGGCTAAGGTTGAACATTGCAACAGGTCTGCCATCTATCTTAACCTCTTTCAACAGCATATTGCAGTATTTCACCCTCTCTTTTGCTCTTGTATTTCCGGTGATGTGATGGCAAGCACCGTCTTCACATCCCAATACCAGCACTGCTGCGGCGCCATTCTCAAAAGCTTTCAGGATATGAATCACATCCACTCGACCAGCACAAGGAACCCGGATTACCCGCAAATTCTCTGGGTAGTGAAGCCTTAATTTTCCTGCTAAATCAGCAGCAGGATAGGCAGAATGTTCACAACAAAAAGCTACGATGCACCCATTCATAATTCTTGTATGGCCTCAATTTGGGCTAGAATCTCCTCATCTCTATAACCTTGAAATTTTATTGCCTTAGCCGGACATATAGCGGCACAAATGCCGCAAGCATCACAGGCGAGGTCTGAAATTTCAGCTACCTCTTTATTACTATCTACTCGAACTAATTGGATAGCACCATGCGGACAGACACGAATGCAAGTAAGACACGCCACGCACTTTTGAGGATCAACCTTTACTCTCTCTACCGCCACCAGAATTTTTCCTGAATACAAGAGCTGATGGACGTTCATGACCACGCTGGAAATATCTGTTAATACCCGCCCAAGGTCTAAGTCACCTCGACAGCCCCCAATAAAAAATATCCCCTTCCTCTCTGAGCCAACGGGATAGAGGTGCACATTTTCATCCTGGAAAAAGCCTCTGGAGTCTCTCCTGATACCTAGCAAGGAACTCAAGTTTTCAGCTCCTTCGGCAGGGAGATAAAGCTCCTCAGCAACTAGAACGTCACAGGCCAGGATTATATCTTCCCCGAGAAAAACATCTTTAGCCTCGATTTTCACCAGCCCATTCTCCACAGTAATCCTCGGCGGGACCTCAGACTTCAAGAACACCACCCCGCAGTCTCTCACCTCCTGGTAAAGTTTTTCCATTCCTTCGCTATCCACTTTGACGCTTTTGTAGAAGACATAAATCTCGCTGCCCCATTTTTTCTTGGCTTCTAAAGCATTATTCAGAGTAGCCAGTGTGGTAAAGCGAGAATTTTCATCGGAAAAATCGAACATGAAACCTATGGTTTTTGGTTCTGTTTCCGGACTCGAGTTCCGAAGCATGCGGCAGAACTGTTCTTGTGACACAATGTTAATGCCAGAGATTGCTTCGTCTTCGGCTCGCAACTTCGGCTCAGAATCTAAAGCAAGCGCGGTTTGATACCCGGTGGCAAGAACTATCGCTCCATACTTACGGAGAATTTCCTCTCCCTCTTTTCTTATCCGCACACTGAAATCTCCTATCTTCCCTGCTACTGCCGTCATCTGGGCAGAGGTGAGAATCTCGATGTTTTTATCTCCCGCTACTGCACTTATCATTAAGCCTGTGTCAAAACCATGGGAGCTTTCCAGTTCTTCATTGCCAATCCCCAAAGCCGCCTCTTTTTCCAGCAGGGTTGTCCGCAAGCCAATTCGAGAAAGCTGGAGAGCCGTGTTAATTGCCGAAAATCCGCCACCGACCACAAGAACCTCCCTGTTCACAGGTAACTCTTTCTTCTCCACCGGCTGGAGCAACCGAGATCTATTTACCGCCATCTTTATAATTTCCACAGCCTTCTCGGTGACATCCCCATCATGAGCCCAGGAGCATTGCTCTCTGATATTTGCCATAGAAAGGAGATGACCGTTCAGCCCGGCCTTTTCCAATACTTCCCGAAAAATATGTTCCTGGAACTCAGGAGAACAAGCAGCAACAACAACCCTCTCTATATTCTCCCCTCTGATACAGGAAATCGTCTTTTCCTTTCCTTCTTCAAGACAAAGGTTGGAATTCGAATTGACACAGGTGACACCGGGGAATTTCGCTACCTTTTTGACAGCAGCATCAAAATCAATGTTATTTATAGCCCCGCCGCAATTGCAGAGAAAAACGCCTATTTTTGTTTCCATTCAATGTCTTCCTTAATTGCCTCGCCTTTGGATCGCAGATTCAGCTAGCACTTGCATTGCCTTCGACGCTGCTGCTATCCCGTGAGCGATGGAATCGGGTATATCCTTGGGGCCTTGACAAGTTCCGGCGACGAAAACGCCATCAATATTGGTTTCATTAGAACTGAGGGGATGCTTTATATCAAAGAATCCGTCGTCAGCCAAATTTATGCCCAGAATCCTGGCTAAATCCCAGGAGTTCTTTCCAGGAGAAATACCCACGGAAAGGACTACAAGGTCAAAAGTATCCCGACAAACTTTTCCTTGAGCGATATCCTCAAATCTTACTTCAAGCTCGCCGGATGAAGATTGTAAAATCTCGACTGGCACTCCTCTGACAAATCGTATACTTTCCTTATAGTTTTCGTAGAATTGAGCAAAGCCTTTCCCGGTAGTCTGCAGGTCGATGTAAAAGATAGTCACCTGGGTATCAGGATTCTGATATTTGATAAGCCCGGCAAGTTTCATAGCATATTTGCAGCACACCTGTGAACAATACCCATGGCCTTCGTCCCTGGAGCCAACACATTGAATAAAGGCAATGTTTCTGGGCTCCTTACCATTTGTGGGAAGTCTAAGATAGCCTTCACGAGTGAAAATCTGCTCCAGGTCAAGACCAGTTAAGACATTAGGATATCTACCGTAACCCAAGGAGCCTTTCTCTCTGGCATCAAAAACATCAAAACCAGTAGCGACAATGACGGCACCGACGTTCAATTCTCGCTCTTTTGACTTGACCTCAAACTCGATAGCTTTGGTAGGACAGCTCCCCCGGCAGAGGTCACATCGCTCCCCTTTAAAGCGCAGACAAAGTCCTTCATCGAGAATGTAAGAAAAAGGTGTCGCTTCAGCAGAAGGTGGATAGATTGCCTTGGGATCAGTAGGACAGACCTCAGTGCAAAGACCACAAGCTATGCATCTCTCTTCATCTACATACCGAGGTTGTTGAATTATCTCAACGTGAAAATTGCCCAGCTCGCCGCCGAGCCCTTTTATCGTGGAATTAGTTAGGAGAGTAATTTGAGGATGGATTACCGCTTCTTTAACCTTATCGGAGACTACACAGGCGGAACACTTGGAGCAGATATCTGTTGCCTTACAACAAAAAGAGGCACTGTGCCCACCAATCACTGCCTCCTTCTCTATTAAATAAACACTTACACCGGCATTAGCTAACTCTAACGCTGAAGCTACCCCTGATATACCGGACCCAACAACTAAAACATTCTTGCTCTCCAAGCTCGTTCCTTAAATTCTATAAATCGTGCCGTTTTACCCCTTTTTTACTTTTTAAGCAAATCCTCCACCCTTTTCACTAATTCCTGAGGGTCAACCGGCTTTTGAAGATAATCCTCCGCCTCCATCATCATTCCTTCTCGCATGGAAAGATGCATTTTTTCTCTATCTTCAGGGTAAACAGTAAGCATCAACACAGGGATATTAGAGAAAAAATGGTATTTTTCGTCGGTTTTAAGCTCATGGCAAACATCAAATCCATGCTTACCAGGCATTATCACGTCTAGTATGATTAAGTCAGGCCTTTCCTCCACTACCTTGCGTAAACCTTCGGCCCCGTCATACGCAGATACCACTTCATAAGACTTGGGTTCAAGGATTTTTTTCACCACTGTGTGCACATCAGGGTCATCATCAATAACTAAAATCTTAGTCTGGTTTGGCATCCTTACCTCCTTTAGACAAAAGCTTCTCTACCCGCTGGAGCAACACAAAGGGCTCGATGGGTTTTTCTATGTAATCATCAACAACAAGTTTACGGCCTAGCTCCAACTCATAGCGCCGCTGACTGGCTTCCTCCCTTATTGAACTTATGACAAGGACCGGGATATCAGGATATCCCTTCTTCTGACAATTTTCTAATTCCCTAATCACAGCAAAGCCATCCATTCCTGGCATTAAGAGGTCCAAAAGCATTATGTCCGGTTTTTCTTCTTTTAACTTTTTTAACGCCTCATATCCATCACAAGCCTCAATTACCTGATAAGTACGAGACTTTAGAACACTAGAAATTGCCAGCCTCATATCGGGGTCGTCATCCACTATCAAAACTCTCGCCATTTAGCTCACTCCGCTTGTTTGGAGTTTTTGGGCAAAATAAAGGTGAATCTGGTTCCCTTGCCTGTATCAGGAGTGGGACTTGTTGCCGATATTCTACCACCATGACCTTCAATTATCTTCTTGCTTATAGAAAGCCCCAAGCCAGCCCCTCTTTTTTCCATATCCAGACCCTTATAGAAACCATCAAATACTTTGGGTAAGTCCTCGGTAGGGATTCCAATTCCTGTATCTATTACATCAACTCGCAAATGATCTTTGTCGTCTTTTACTCTAACCGTTATTCCACCGGAGGGAGTGAACTTGATAGCATTGGATAACAAGTTTGTCATTACTTGCTTAAGCCGGTCAGCGTTCCCGAGAACTGTAGGAAGCCCTCGGGGTATTGCAACAACCAGTTGCAACCCTTTATCTACAGCTAAGGGACGCATGGTCTCAACGCAATCCTCTATCACTCTCGTCAGGGAAACCTCTTCTGTCCCGAATTTTCCGAAATCAACACGGGAGAAATCAATCATGTTGCTTATTAAATTAAGTAGGTCAGAAAGTCTCTTGCTACTCCTTTGTATTATGTTTTTTTGTTCTTCACTGAGTTTTCCAACAAAGCCATCAAGCAAGAGCCGGTTGTAGCTTTCCGCTGCAGCCAAGGGGGCCTTCAAGTCATGAAAAATGACAGACAGAATATGCTCCATCGTTTGCTTAGTATGCTGTAGCCTCGAAGCGACTACTTTCACAAGGTTGTTTGCCACCTTGTAACCCATTTGAGGGTTTTCATCCAGCAGGGCTTTAAGTTTGTCTCCGTCCAGGGCAATTATCTCAATCCTCTCCAGACACCGGCCCGAAGAGGTAAGAACATGAGGTTCCATCAGTGCTGACCAGCAAAAACTGCTCCCTGGGGATAATACGTCGATTGTGGCCCTTTCAGCTGCGCCACGGCTTAGGGCAAGCTCTGTTTCCAGAGCTACCCTGCCTGATTTGAGAGTCTGGACATAGTTACACTGTGCGCCTTCGCAGAACATGACTGCCCCTGCTTCGTAGGACTGCTCCTGGCAAAGCGGGAGTAGTTTATCTAGCTCTTGGTCGGTCAAGCCCTGAAATATTTCTGAGGATTTTAATGATTCCTTAATTGAGTTTAATTCGGTTGTTGCTTTCATTGGCCGCTGCATATTATAACCACTTTTAGAGATTATAGCAAAAAATTTAAGCTAGAGTAATTTTGCAATGTTGCTCTAAATGTGGCATTCTGGCATACTGTGGTAAAATTCTGTCGGGAGTTCAAAGATGAAGACGAAAAGCAATCTAGAAAGGATATTGGAAGCTGGGGAATTTGCTGTTACTGCTGAAATCGGTCCCCCTCAGAATACAGAGACCGAGACGATAAGGGAAAAAGTTAATCTGCTTAAAGGTTACGTCGATGCCTTTAATGTCCCTGATGGACAGGCAGCGGTGGTGGCGATGGCAAGCTGGGCAACTTCTCTGATAGGAATGGAGGGAGGCATTGATCCCATAGTGCAAATGACTTGCCGTGACAGAAATCGAATTGCCCTTCAGATGGATATTCTGGGCATCTCCGCGTTTGGTGTTAATAACATACTTTGTGTTTCTGGGGACCCTATTTCCTTTGGAAACCATCCCAATGCAAAGCCTGTGTTTGACCTTGATTCTATCGAGCTTATCAGGATAGTCAAAGGACTCCGGGATGAAAAGAAATTAGAGAATGGCCAACCAATAGTTGGAAAAGAACCCAGACTTTATGTTGGGGCAGCGGCAAACCCTTTTAGCCAATCCTTGGAGTCTGAGGTGAATCATCTTAAGGACAAGGTTGCTGCTGGAGCAGATTTTGTCCAGACTCAGCCTATTTATAACATTAAGGGCTTTACGGAGTGGATGGAACTGGTTCGAGAAGAAGGATTACATAAAAATGCAAAAATCCTTGTCGGCATCACTCCCCTAACATCCGTGGCGTCAGCAAGATACATGCAGACAAAACTCCCCAACATGGATATTCCCAGCGAAATCATTGAACGTCTTCGGAAAATTAGCAAAAAAGAAGACATGGCGGAAATGGGCATTGTGATCGCCGTGGAAACAATAAATCAATTAAAAGAAATAGAAGGGGTAGCGGGTATTCACATTATGACTCTGGGGCGGGAAGAAATTATTCCGAAGATTTGTAGCGCAGTCGGCCTTTACCCCCGCCCTTGAGTAGTGGAGGAGTTCATTCCCTCCCAATTTACAGGAGCTTACAAGGAGTCCCGAGTAGAGCTCACCATTTTTCCTGAGATAATCGCAGCATAAGCCAGGTCCTAAGGCGCTCATCCAGCTTGCCCAGCCATGATTCTATCTTGCGTATGTCTCCACTCATCAGCGCAGCTTTTTCCTCCGCAGTCAGTTCATAGTTTTTTAGAGCCTCGGCAGGATTTTCCGCCAATCTGGCCAGAAAGGCATTATCCTGGGCGGCTCTATTGAGCACCGCCAACACGGCGTTTACTGCTGATACCTTGTACTCGGGAATCTTAGCTACTGGGTCAAGAGCATCGTTGGTGAGGATATTCGCCGCCGCCTCGCGCCAGTGGAAGGGCATAAAGACAAGCCCAGGAGGTAATGTTTCCGTAATATGCAATGGCGCTTCCACTTGACCTCTTTTTGAGGCAACTACTATTGAATCGCCTTCAATAAGCCCGAGCTTCACTGCATCGCTGGGGCTCATTTCAACTACGCCATTAGGGTTAAGTTCACTGAGCACCTTAGAGCGCCGACTCATTGTGCCAGTATGCCAGTGTTCCAGCACCCGCCCAGTAGTGAGAATCAAGGGGTAGTCCTTAGATATCGATTCTGCCGGTGGAATATAGCCTACAGCATGGAACTTGCCTCGTCCCCGGGCAAAGTCGTCCTGGTAAAGAAAGCTGGTTCCTGGGTGCGAGACATCTGGGCAGGGCCATTGCAAACCGCCGTGGTCGAGGCGGTCGAAGCGGACACCGCCATAAATAGGAGTCAGGGCGGCAATTTCTTCCATAATCTGGCTGGCACTCTGATAGCCTAACGGCTGTTCCATTTTCTCTGCTAGGGCGGAGATAATCTCCCAGTCAGGCTTTGCCTCCCCGGGCGGCAGGACTGCTTGCCTTACTCTTTGAATGCGTCTCTCAGTATTGGTAAAGGTGCCATCCTTTCCTGCGAAGGCAGCTGCCGGGAAAACAACATCAGCTAGCCAAGCGGTCTCGGAGAGAAAGATATCCTGAACTACCAGGAATTCAAGTTTCCCCAGCGCTTGCTTCATATGTTGCAGGTGAGGCTCGCTTAACATCGGGTTCTCACCCATAACATAGAGTCCTTTAATGTCTCCCTTAAGTATAGCATTAGCTATCTCAGTAACCACCACCCCAGGACGATTGCTCAATTCAACTCCCCAAGCAGTTTCAAATTTCATTCTCACAGCGGGGTCATCAACCCTTTGATAGCCGGGATAGACATTAGGGAGTGCTCCCATATCACAAGCGCCCTGGACATTGTTCTGACCTCGAAGAGGGCTGAATCCCGTGCCTTCCCTGCCGATATTGCCGGTAAGGAGCAGCAGGTTTGCCACACTTTTGACATTGTCGGTGCCGGTAATATGCTGGGTTATTCCCATCCCATAGAGGATACAGGCGCTTTTCGCTTTTCCAAACAGGTGAGCAGCCGCCTCTAAATCAGACTGGAGTACCCCAGCTATCGCCTCCACTACTTCAGGAGTATATTCTTCTACAAGCTTCCGCATATCCTCAAAACCTTCGGTGCGCTCTCGGATAAATTCCTTATCCTCAAGGCCATCTCTGATGATAACGTGCATCAGCCCGTTGATAAGGGCAACATCCGTTCCCGGCTTGTGGTGAAGGCTAACAGCGGCATATTCACCAAGTTCTGTTGAGCGGGAGTCAGCCACAATAAGCTTGGCACCACCAAATTTGACTCTTCTCTTAATTATTGACCCAATAATGGGATGACATTCCGTAGTGTTGGAGCCGATGACAAGGAAGAGTTCAGTTTTCTCAAAATCATCATAAGAATTGCTCATTGCCCCTTGACCAAAAGCAGCAATTCCGCCGACCACGGTAGAGGCGTGGCATAACCGGGCGCAATGGTCAATGCTGTTAGTGCCTATCACAGCACGGACGAATTTTTGCATAACATAGTTATCTTCATTAGTGCACTTAGCTGAGCTTATAGCCGCTATGCTATCTGGCCCGTAATCTTGCTTAAGCTCAAGGAGCTTATTTGCCGCCAGCTCAAGAGCCTCATCCCAGCTAGCTTCACGGAAGATTTCTTGTACTCGTCCATTGTGACCTGCTTGTCGGGCAACGTCTGGTAATCGGATAAGGGGTACCGTTAATCTTTCAGGATGGTTAATAAAATCGTATCCCCAGCGTCCTTTAACGCACAGGCTGCCCTTGTTAGCCGGACCCTCAGAGTCACCGCGCACGGAAACAATCTTATTATCTAGAACACCTAAGTAGAGGGAGCAGCCAACTCCACAATAGGGACAAATGGTTTTAACCTCTTTGGCAGGTGGCTTTTCCCATTTAGGCACCAATGCACCGGTAGGACATCGCGCAACACATTCACCACAGGACTTACAAATAGACTCGACAATCGGTTTGTCACCGAAGGTGGCCACCCTTGTTGAGTTGCCTCGGAAAGCTAAGTCAATGGCACCAACAACAGCTATTTCGTGGCAAGCCCGCACGCACTTGGCACAGAGGATGCATTTATTCGGGTCACGAATAAACGCCGGATGGCTTTTATCCATAGGAAGCACTTGAGC
>JAUWFX010000072.1 GCA_030606765.1 Dehalococcoidia bacterium | reverse complement strand
CGAGACCACTACAGGGCGGATTTTTGAGGTGACCTCTGGACACGACATAGTATGGGAATTCACCAGCCCTCTTTTCTATCAATCCCATGCTTACGGCCGGAACAACTATGTTGCAAGGGCATATCGTTATGGGCCCGATTACGCGGGATTAAGGGGAGCTAAGCTCGAATCTTCTGTGACCGGACTGGACAACTATGTTAAGGAGGCGGCATACGGAAAATAGTAGTATTAGGAATAGATGCTTTTGACCCTGAACTGGTTCGCCGATGGATAAATGAGATGCCGCGCTGGCTGACGGTATAAGTAACACCAGATTATGGATTTCAGCAAATTCTCTTTCAATATACTCCACAAATGTTTTGCATACGTAACAAGAGCCCAGAATGTTACCTGACAATTGGTGGTGAAGAACTAAATTGCCTGAATCATTGGTAATGGTAGTAGCTGGATCAAAAGCTAAGGCTGAAAGCTATTTCAAAGGTTCTGTCTATTGAATGAGGAAGTTATGTGTAGAGAGCAACCAATGGGGATAACACAGTAGACTTTTATAGTCAGCGAGCAATCTATCTCCATCCCGCATAGCGCAGGAATTGCAGTTCTGTGTGCCAATAGCAAGAGGGAAGGTGATGCCTATGAGATAACAAACTTTTGGGAAACACTGGATAGAATTTAACAAAGGAGATACAAATGGATAATATGAAAACAGCTCCGCTAATACCGCCACAAACCGAGTTTTCTAAGAGGCTGAAGAATGTTCGGTTGCAAATGAAGGGACGAGGACTTGATGTGCTGGTGATTTTCTCAAGCCCTGGCAGCCTTCGCTTTGGTCAAAGGGGACATGTAATGTACATGTCTGGCTACGAGCCTTACTTTGGAGACACGATGATGGTATTGCTTCAGGATGAGAAATTTGACGCTTTACTAGAAATCGGCGACGCACATTATTTCCCTTCTGATTGTACGTGGATAAAAAACATCACACAGCCAAGAGACCATGTAGATATTGTTTCACAATATATAAAGTCAATAGGTCTGAGCAAGCCGAAAGTCGGTATAGTAGGGGAGTACTCTATGGGCCCTGCATTATATGCTCGTTTCCAAGAAGAATTGGAAATAGAGCCAGTTTCGGACATTATTGAGAATGAACGAATTGTCAAGTCTGACTGGGAACTTCAGTGTATACGCCAGGCATCTAGTATCGCAAAAAAGGGGATAGAGGCGGTAGTAAAATTCGCTAAGCCGGGAAGACTGGACCTGGAAATCACTTCGGAGGTCGAACGGGTGTGCCGACTTGCCGGCTCTGAATTCTTCCCTCATTATACGATGACCAGCTCTGGGTTAGACTCAAAATACCTTGAATGGTGGTGGAAAGGTGGCAAGAGGCGCCTGCAGCAAGGCGATAACTTCGACTTGGATTTTGGCACTATGTATGCTGGTTATTGTTGTGATATCGCAAGGCCTTTCTTATTAGGTCAGCCCAGCCAAGCACAGAAAGATGTTTTCGAGATAATTAAGCAATCACAGGAAGCTGGTAGGAAAGCTGCAAGTGCAGGCACCTTAGCATCTGATGTTGACAAAGCAGTACGCAAAGTCTATATGGAAGCCTGGCCAGAGAAGAGTTGGGGAATAGGTCATGGAGTAGGTCTCGAAGTACACGAGTGGCCGTTTATAGGCAAGCATGAGCTAACTCATAACAATGCTTATCGAGACAGCGTATTAAAGGAAAATACGGTCATCTCACTAGAACCTCAGGTCTTTGTTCCCGACCTAGGTTCATTTAGTCTAGAAGATGAGTTTGTTGTTACCAAAACAGGAGCTGAAAGGCTTAATGATATCCCGCAGGAAATTATGATATGCAAGTGACCAACAAACATATTAAGGAGGAGTAAGAAATAGGATAGATAATTCATTGGCTGAGCTGAGAGTATACACGCTAAATGATATGGTACACGGTATGGATCGCCTAGTGCCTGGTGTTCGTATCACTAGAATAGCGGAAGCTGAAGGAGTTGGTGGTGTTGGCCTGTATTCCATGCCACCGGACACACAAAGAAGTTCCAGTACTAGATTGGAAATAGGTACTAACTTGTTGTCAGGGTTAGTTGTATGAAATGGGCTAGAGAGCTCATTTCAGTATCAGAAGAGAGTGAAAGGAGGCATCCTTAATTAGACAGCTGTGGTTATTCTTACTCACAACCTACTGTTCTAGCTTCTAAGTAATCCACATTATACTCTTGGCCGCAAATTCAGCCATATGATAGCGGTGAAACGTATGCTAAGGGTGAAAGCCAACTTAAAAGTTCTGTCTATTATACACTCTGGCCTAGCGTAGGATACCCCTCCGCACAACCTCTCCGAATATTGCACAATTGCTTGTTTTGTTACCGTTCAGAAAACAATAGGGCGGAATGTATAGCAATCGGATACAGACTTTGTTTTTCTACAGATGTTGACACCAGGTGGGTAGGAATTTATAGTTGAGCATTACTGAAGTGCGAGTAGTTCAGAGTGTTGTTTTGGGCAAGTGCCAAAAGCATAGGAGCTAGAATTATAGGACAATGCTGGTAAAGAGCTAATGGATATCAATTCGGAGATTGGTGACATCCTAACTCACTATTGGCTGGTTGAGAATCCGTACTGTGGCTTAGCTGAGAGTAGGATACTCGAGCGCTTGAAGCAAGGTGACAACGATCTCCTCACAATTGATAAGATTCACTCGAGACTCCTGATAATGCAGGCTAGCGGCGAGATTATTCTTGGCTCACCCATAACGGATCCGGTTGTCTTTCCAACACGTGTGCTGCTCGAACCCCGAGACCCAGTAGAGGAGAATCAAGTTGGGGTTTACACAAAGCAACTTCGCCTAGGCGGATTCCAATGTGAGTTTAGGTACTTTGACAGGAAAGTCCTGGACCGATACTGCCAGAACCCCAGATATAAGTTCAAAGAGTATGCGGTTTGCGGTCGGATTACCACGCATGACGACGCACAGGACATGCCGCCAAGCGATAGAGTTAGGCTCTCTTGCGTTTTGGCACTGCGTATTGTCCAAGCGGCACGCCAGTAGTAGCTGTCATACTTTTTGACCTAGGCGAACTTTCCAAGGAGCATCAGCATTACTGGACATCGTATGAAATTCATCAAGAGTGCCAACCTGCCCCTGACTTCATTGCACAAAACTTTAACGCCAAGCCAAGTCAAAGAATTTCGCCCTTTACTGCTCTCCTCGCCGAAATACAGGAGGTTAACAATATCTGCAAGTTGATGGGCGAGCCTAACTTATTCAGAAGCACCTACAAACCATATGCGCTGCCAAAACTTGGATGGATAACAAATCCAACCGCTAATGACTTTCACTTCTTTGTACACGAACTGGACAAGTTACTAAGCGACAACATTAACAAGCAATTCTTCAAGGATAAGGTTGCTCCCAAAGACACTAAAGGTCACGAGAAGGGAACTTTGAATCTCTTACGGGAGTATCTCCAGTCCCCTGCACTAGGAGTACCTTCGCCTAATGTCCGGCAGGTATGCAAACCTTTAAGGAAGGTGCGCAAGGGCAGGCAAATACCAGCCCACGAAATATATGCGAATAAGTTTGACACTAACTACTTGGAACAACAGCGCAAGCTAGTTAAAGAAGTGCTCAATGCTATTCACCTCTTGCGAATGGTTCTTGCGAAATATGCAATTCCTAAGGGTTATGTGCCTCCAAAGTGGCTCGATGAGTGGCGCATTGAGTGAGGTTGACAGAGTCTCTCAGGCATCGGCCATATTAAAGCACAGCCATTGGGAAGAAGGATACTTTTGTCCAGAATGTTACCTACGTGGTCAGCCAGGACAAACAGTTGCCGCTTAGGAGGTTTATTGCCAGGATTATTGGCAATGGTAGTAGCTCGGTCAAATACTAAGGCTGAAAGCCAGTTCAAAAGTTCTGTCTATCATACGCTCTGGTCCACCAAGGCTATTTGGACAGAACCCCAAGATGGATACGTATACCGAAATCTTAGATACTTAAAGGGAGGAGGCGATAATGATGGCAGAAATTCCAAAGGATGTAAAGTTTCTAATATTTGGGAAAGGTGTGAAATGGCATGCAGCAAATATACATATTGACGATGTTGTCATTGCGATAGACCTGTACACCCTCGCAGCATTCTGTAAGGAGATCAAGGAGATTCTCAGGGAATTCATAGACAGGGTCACGGGTTCCGGCGCCCAGCAAACCGGCGATAGCCTCACCTTCGGCTATAGTGCCCTCATAGGATATATTGGTTAGCCAGACTTCACTGTACTCGGTTTGCCCCATCGGGCCGACCGGGTCGGCAGAGCCGTTGTTCACCCCCATTATCACGCATGTCCAGATAGCTCTTGCCACAATATTCCATTTCCCCAACCATTTCAGGCTTGATCACCCTCCTTGATTTCTCGTCCTTGGGTTTCAAGTAAATTATTTCCAAAGCTGTCCCATTCTCGATGGCCCTCTTAATCACCTCGATCTTATCGTCGGCGGGACAGGCTATATGACGAAGTTCAGACAGGTAATTTGAAGCTTCACGACCTGGCACCACGTATTAAGAATCTCAAAGCCCCTAAGGATAACCTACAGGCGAGAAAATGGGAACTTGAATGGCAGGTGAAGGAAAGGAAACTAGAACTGGCCGATACTGCAACGGTAACGCGTTATGTTCAGGACCAGCCCAATGTGCTCAGCGATAGCTCTCTAGCGGAGAGGAAGTCCTTTATCAAGAGCTATGTTAAGGAGGTTAGTGTGACTGGAGACAAAGCACTACTCAACTATACGATAATGCTACCACCGAGAGGACTAATCGTAGAAGAGATGCCAGTGCTGTCTAATGTACACTTTGGTGGAATTATACAAATCCGCTCGAACGTTTTTTGAACGGAACTGACCGGTTCAGCCTCGCTCGAGTGCGCCGGAATTTCCCTCTTGAACCCCCCTTGCGCCGCGCCCTTGCGGGAGGACAAAAATTGTTTCGCGACAATTAATCTTCTAATCGTTCGGACGGGGTCGCTGCAAACAAAACCTTTGCCGCCTGCTTTTCTCCTCGTTCAAAAATAAAGGTAGCAAATTCGCCCGGCCAATTAAAGTTTGATTTTGTCTCCATCAAAAACTTGTACTTTGCTTTTGGCTTTAGCAACGTGCTGTCTTTTACGGGCGAATTTGCTTTTGGTCCAAAGGCAATAAGGTTTGTATCAATGCCGACGATAATCGTGTCGTCGAATCTCGAACGATATGCTCCCTCAAATCTATCTTGACTTGGTATCTTCTTACCCTCGCCATATTTACTTTTTTCATCAACGAATTTGTAGATCGTCTCAAAAATTCCAGTGTTGATTAAATCGCAAGTGCTATCGGTAGTGTTGGTTAGGGTTATTACTCCGATGTCATTTTCTACGTCAAGAGAAATTTGAGTTATGAAGCCGGCAAATCCGCCGCCATGTCCCACGATTTTTCTTTTCTCGATTTTATAAATACCAAAGCCGAGGCCGTATGATTCGTTTCCCTCGCCAGTAGGCCAATATTCCCTTAACATTTCCTTTTTCGATTCTTTGCTTATAAGAGCGTTTGCCTCTTTTCGTTTAAGGGACACGGCGGCGAGATACTTGGCGAGGTCGGAAACATTGGAGACAAAGCCACCAGCTGGAGCGTACGCCTTTGTTACAGAATGAGGATATGCTTCACGTTCTTTATTCGGAATTGGGCGCGAATAGCCCTTGGCAAGCCAATCTTCATTCTCTTTGTTGTAATCTGGGACTGTTCGCTCCATCTCAAGTTTTTCGATGATGTTTTTATTTACATACTCATCATAATCAAGGCCACTGGCTTTCTTAATGACTTCGCCAAGCAAGGCAAAGCCAAAATTTGAGTACTTAAACCTTGTTAGATTTTCAAACACAACACTTTTGTTGGATATGGATTTTTTCAGCCCCACAAGATCGGGAAACTTGTCATTTTCCCAATGCGGCGTGCCGTCTCTGAATAGACCGCCGGTATGGGAAAGCACTTGGCGAATCGTGATATTGCTCGAATCAGAATCTTTTGTTTGCGCTTTGAACCACGGAAGATATTTTTGTACTCGGTCATCAAGGTTAATTTTGCCTTGCTCAACAAGTTGCATGATGGAAACCGCCGTAAAGGTTTTGGAAATTGAAGCAATGCGAAAGCAAGTTTTCGGCGTTACCGAAATCTTTGATTCAACATCCGCATATCCAAAACCTTTTTGATAGACAAGTTTCCCGTTATGGACAATACCGACAGCAAGGCCAGGAATTCGGTCGTATTGGATTTTCCAAGGCAACCAAGCATCAAGAATCTTGGTCGTATATCTAATTGCTTTTACGTAATCTTTTTCCATAATCTATCCGATTAACTCACCAACGCTCACTTCAAGGGCTTTCGCAACCTTTTTGAGCGTCTCTAGGGTTGGATTTTGATTTTCGCCCGATTCCATCTTGATAAGAGTATTATTCGCAACATCGGCAAGACGTGCCAACTTCTCTTGCGAAAGCCCTTTTGCTTTCCGTAATCGGGCTATGTTTTTAGCCAGATTTTGCTTGCTTGACACAATTACCACAACAATATTAACATTATAGTAGAGTATTCATCCGAATATTGATATTATAATGTTAGACCGAAATTTAGGATTCGTCAAATGTATGTCGGCGAAAGATTTTTAGCTCCCGCGATGGCGTGGCGGAAGAGGGGTTCAAGGGGGGAATTCCGCCACGCCCGAGCGTTCCGCCGGAGCGAAGCTGAGGCGGTCAGTTCCGTTCAAAGAATGTTCGAACGGAGTTGTATAATTCCATCAAAATTAAACTTTCCGATTTTTGCCGACCGATTGGGCCGCGCAAAGCGCGGCACGCCAAGCGCAGGTTCGAAATCCCTGGCGATTTTAAGTATTTGCTTTGCCCCATATAACCTATGAATGACTCAAACGAAAAATTCTTTTTGTACCCGCGCAAGTCCACGGATGTGGAAGATAAGCAAGTGTGGTCTATTGAGGACCAAATTACAGAATTGCGCGCTTATGCTAAACAGGAGGATATCTATATCGCGGAAATCTTTATTGAAAAACAGAGTGCCAAAATTCTGTTGTCAATCAGCGAAATGGGACACTTTCAAAACCGAATACTTTTGCATAATCAGGTGGCATTAACAAGCTCCCTGAGGTCCCGGTTGTAGTCTCTACGGCGATTGATTGTTTGTATTTGCACCTCCTTTCGGCGTTGCAGGATCTGCTCTCTTCTGCCATATAAGACATCGGCAGGTGTCACATTGCCGAGGGCCTTGTGGTAACGGCGGTAGTTGTAGTAGTCGACAAAGTCGGCAATTGCCCTGTCAAGTTGGCCAGGGAGTTCATAAGGAATCTGGTTCACTTCCCGCTTGATGCTCTGGTGATAGCGCTCCAGCTTCCCGTTAGTCTGGGGATGGTAGGGCGCCGCCAGGATATGGCGGATACCAACGAGGTGCAGATAGTCCCGGAAGGATCTGGAGACGTAGCCCGCCCCGTTATCCGAGAGTAACCTGGTGCGGTCCTCGACAGGTACATCGGTCATACCGGTAGCGTCCACCGCTTCCTGGATTACCTCGATGAGAGAGTTGGCCGACATATCTTTCTGCAGCTTCCAGGCCAGGATGAAACGGGAATAGTCGTCCATCACGGTCACCAGGTAATAGTAGCCCCAGCCAACCACCCGGAAATAGGAAGCATCGGTAGCCCACATCTGGTGTGGCCGCGTGGTCTTGGTATGGTATTCCTTCCCAGCCACGAGCTGCACCTCCAACCGTTTCACCAGCCCTTCCCTTCTTAGAATGCGGTAAACTGTTGATTCGGATACAGCAAAATCGGCATTGTCTGTGATCCAGACTGCCAGTTGTCGGCTGCTGAACTCAGGAGACTCCCGGGCTACCGTCAGTATCTTGCTTTCCTCTTCGGAAGTGATCCGGTTCCACGGTCTTTTCCGGTTTCCCGAATCGGATTGCCCCCGGCGCCACCGGTAATAGCTGCTTTTTGGGATCCCTAATGACATGAGCACCTGCCGTTTGCCCCCAGACTGGTTTTCCACTTGGACCAAGATCATAGCTTTTCCCCCGGCACTCATGCGCCGTCTCCGTTGTGGTCCAGTGGAGGAATAGCTGTTTTTTTAAGACGGTAAACTTCCAGGGACAGGTCAGCCACCAGGTGCTTGAGGTCGGTGCTCTCCCGCTTTATCTCGTTTATCTCCTGGCGCGTGGCGTCCCGGACGGTATCCCGGGTAAGCCGCTCCTTCCCGGCTTCCATGAAGTCCTTGGTCCAGGCGTAGTAGGCTCCCGGCTTGATGCCTTCTCGGCGACAGAGTTCATTGACGGCCACTTCCCGACGAAACCCCTCCAGCACGATACGCACCTTTTCTTCTGGGGTGTACTTCCGCCTGGACTTTACCCTAACCTGCTGCATAAAGCCCCTGGTTTCATGAGTTCTGTCCTCAGCAGCAGCAGCTTTATCTTCGATTTTCTGGGACACATTAGCTCCTTTCTTTATTGAGGTTAGTCTACTACCTCACATGGAGCTTACACCACCCGTCTAGAGTGTACGATTACAGTGGCCTTTTCCGTGTCCCATTATCGCTGACGGTCTACA
>JAUWFX010000150.1 GCA_030606765.1 Dehalococcoidia bacterium | reverse complement strand
ATTAAAGGAAGATGATATAATATAAACTGAGATGCTACAAAGGGGGACAAGCATGAGAAACCTCTTATTATCAGCGGTTATTATTCTGGCTATGCTGGCTGCATCGGGACTGAGTTGTGGAGAAGCACCAGGAACAGGAACAGGAACCTTAGAACTCTATCTTACCGATGCGCCGATAGACGCTGAAAACGTTACAGGTGTTTACATCACTATTAATGAAATTCAATATCATGTAGATGAGCAATGGATAATATGTGAAGAATTTGAAGGCCCTAAAACATATAACTTATTGGAGTTAACCGGGGGAAATTCCAGTCTATTAGGTGAGTTGGTATTACCTGGTGGGCATTTCAACCAAATTCGCTTTATGCTGGATATTCCAGAAATGGGTCCACCGTCGGCCAATCCGGGCTGCTATATCGAATTTGCTGATAACTCTACCGAGCCTCTCTTCGTCCCGAGCGGTGGAGAGACAGGTTATAAAGCGATAGGCCCATTCAGAGTGTCTGTTAATGGAAGTGTGGTGGTTACCGCGGATTTCGATGTTCGTAAGGCTGTGGTTGCAGCGGATTCTTACATCTTGAAACCAACAATCAGACTGGTAGTCAATAATCAAGCTGGGAGCATCCGCGGCTCAATTACAAATAGTTCTAACTACACGGATATAATTGTTTTTGCCTACGAAAATGGAACCTGGTCTGAAACAGAAGACGATGACCCGGTATATCCGGAATCCAGATTTCCTAATGCAATTAACAGCGGGAAAATGGATGAGGAAGGCGATTACAAACTGGCTCTACTAACCGCTGGAAATTACGATCTGGCTGTCGCCGGATATGACGGCGCGGACTTTGAGGAGGTACTGGGTTTCATATCTAATGTAGAAGTTGAGAGCAAGCAAACCACGATCCAGAATATAGACACTGACACTCTAGAGGCTAGCCTTTAAACCACGTAATTATTGCCAAATTTATCCAGCAGAAACTATAGCTCTATATCCGTAACGGGTAAGTTTTTCTAAAACTTGTACCTGCCAGACTGATAAAATATATGGTAAATTGTATTTGGATTTTGGGAAAACCGAACTGTTACGAGGAAGTAGAGGATGTAGATAATACTTAGTTCGATGAGACATCATTACGTGGCAATAGTTAGAACCCTTTTGATTACGGTAGCTTTAATTGCCGGGATTGTAGTCTATGGTCAGCCCGAGCCCGAATACACCCCCATGGTCGCCGCAGGCATCTATCACACGGTGGGGGTTAAGACCGACGGCACCGTGGTCGCTACAGGCCCTGAGATTGAGCTCGCCAAGTGGAATCTCATCGAGGCAACGCCCTAGTATGAGTTCACCATCTCCTCGTGGTCCTGTGCCTAAGTCTTTGGAGAAGCCGATAGGGACTAGACAACGCAGGCGGTAGATGCTACTCTATTTGTAGTCTTAGGACAGGAGGTGGGAGAATGACTTATAAAAGGTACGATATTCTAACGGTGCTGGTGTGGGTGATTCTGGGTGCTGCGCTAACAATCCTTGGCCTTTTTCTAAGGAGGCCTGACTTCGGGGAAGCAGTTTGGTGGGTGGTAATGGGTGTAGGAATAGCGCTGGCGGTCGTAGGAATTATCAGCATCGGCTTTACTGCCAGACAAGTTGTTGAGATGCAGTGTCCTCATTGTGGTGAGAAAGTAGTACCACGGGTGAAATCGAGCACAAGCCACCTGTATCTTTCAAAAGGAGAAGAGGAGGCGGCTGGTTCTCCTGAGGAAGAGGCAAAAAGTCCAGAGGATTGAGGGGCACAGAAGGCGAAGACCTGATAATGTCATCAGTGTGAGCAGTTGCTTTTCAAGTGGAATTAGAAAAAGATGTTAGAAACGGCTGGGAAGTAATTTGTGCGGGCAAGTCAATAGGCAGAGATAGGTTGTTTGTCGGTGATGATTCTTTTGCTGGCAGCTAACTGCTGGCGAATGTGTTTGGGGATGGTAAACATAGCTTGGTGAGTGAGACCATCGTAAGATTTTAGCTTTTTTGATATTCTTGTTGAGATTCTGGTGTCAATTTCCTCGGGAGTCAATTCAGAGGGGTCAAGGCTTTGAGAAGCCGCGACAAAGCCCCATAAGCCCAGAAAGGAAGGTACATGGACCTGGTAGTGGCGGGCTATCGGGAAAACGTTTCTCAAGGTACTGACAATAGCGATGAAATTATCTAAGTTCCTCCATTCAGCAGGTTCAGCCTGCACCGACATAATGCCATCAGGCCCTAGTTTTTGTTTGACTATTTGGTAGAATTCCTGGGTGTATAGCAAGCGTGCCGGCCCCTGCTCTAAAGGGTCAACCAGGTCAATGATGATGACATCGAATTTGTCGCTACTTTCATCCAGGTATTTTCTGGCGTCGACGAAATGAAGCTCTGCCCGGGGGTCATCGAAGGCGTTCTGGTGCCAGGAGGGCAAGAAGCGGCGACAAAGGCTTACAACCTCTTCATCAATATCCACCATGACAGCCTTTTTTACCGTCTTATGCGCCAAGACTTCCCTTAAGGTCGCACCCTCACCTCCCCCAGCAATGAATACCCTCTCTGGCTGGGGATGGGTAAGCATAGCTGGGTGCACCAGAGCTTCATGGTAAATAAACTCGTCTGCCTCGCTGGATTGAATCTTGCCATCGAGGACAAGACAGATACCGAAGCTGCCCGTGTTGATAATATCGATGGACTGAAACTTACTTCGTCCTGAATATATCCTCTCCTTAATGCTATGCAGCATAGTAAGGTCAGGACTTATATAGTCAGAGAACCATCTATGTTTATCTGGGTCGCTATCTTTCATTTTGCACACCCGACCTGGCTATCCTCCACAATCCCCCTGCGAAGCTCGATTAAGGAGTGGCTTTTGGCCCCCAGCCTCTCTGTTATCAACCTGGCAGCCTTTTCCGGGTCTACATCGTTCCCACAGGTGAAAACGTCTAGGGCAGCGTACCCGTATTCCGGCCAGGTATGAATGGCAATATGTGATTCAGCGATATTGACCACTCCGCTCACTCCGTAAGGGGAGAAATGATAAAAAGACTCGCCCACTACGGTAGCGCCACTTTGAATGGCAGCTTCGTTAAGACAATCTTTGAGAAAATTTAAGTCATCCAGCACCTCCTCATTGCATATTTTTAGTTCTAGTAGCAGATGTCTTCCAAGCGCATACAAATCACCTTCCCTCCTTCAGAATTTTAATTTTGTGATTGGAGCCTTTTGGGCAACAGGGCAAATTTTATACGATGTCAACCCTTTTAGCAATACTCCAGGAGTTTCTGCTAAAATAAACGAAGGCAAGAACTATGTCGGAAAGGGAACAATTGGCTACTGTGTACACTGCCAGATACATGGAGGCGCAAATAATCAAGGGACGGCTGGAGAGCGAAGGCATACCAGTTCTCCTGAGCTACGAGAGCGCTGGTCTGGTTTACGGGATTACAATTGATGGGTTAGGTGAGGTGAAAGTAATGGTGCCCAAGCGCCTGGCAGAGGAAGCTAAGGAGATTCTGGGAGTAGGTGAATTTGCCAAAGGGGGAGAGGGAGAGGGTAATTAAATAAGTTCCATCGATTTTGCCGGAAGGGCAGTTTTGGTACTTGAATTTGGAATTTAGGACTTGCAGCTTAGAGTTGTATTTTCGGCTTTTGATCTCTTATGACCTCAAGATTAGAACGCATAACTGAACAACGGCTGGATAGCCTGAGCAGAATTCGGGCTCGCGGCATAGACCCTTATCCCCATTCCTATCATCCCAGCCACGCTGTTCGAGAGGCGATAACCCTTTTTGAGCAACAAGGGGAGAGCTCTCAGGACATATCACTGGCTGGCCGCATTATGTCCAAGCGTTCTATGGGTAAGATGTCCTTTCTTGATATTCGCGATAGCTCGGGGAAGATACAGCTTTCTTTGCGCTACGACCTTCTGGGCCGGGAGAGGTACGAATTTCTTCAGGATATTGATATTGG
>JAUWFX010000159.1 GCA_030606765.1 Dehalococcoidia bacterium | reverse complement strand
TCAGGTCCCCTAGTTATCGCCGATGCCATGAAAGGTTCCCAGGTTTATGAAGTTGTCGAGATAGGTGAAGAAGGGCTTGTCGGGGAGATAGTAGGACTGGAAGGGAACAGGGCGATAATTCAAGCACACGAGGATACTCTGGGATTGAAAATTGGCGAGGTGGTGAGAGGAACAGGAAGAATCTTAAGCGCAGAGCTGGGCCCCGGACTTGTGGGCTCTATTTACGACGGGCTACAAAAATCTTTACTTACCATGGGTGAGAATATTGGCCCGTTTATAAAACGGGGTGCCAAAGCCTCAGCTCTTCCCCGCGACAAAAAATGGCAGTTCACACCTAAAGTCAAGGTCGGAGATGCTGTTAGCCAAGGGGATATAATAGGCGTAGTGCCCGAGACTAATCTAATAGAACACAGGATAATGGTGCCGGTGGGAATCAAAGGCACGATAAAGGAGATACGCCAAGGCGACTACACTGTCGAAGAGCCTGTAGCTTGGATAGAGCATGATAGTGAAGTAAAAGAACTCACGCTGATGCAAGAGTGGCCAGTAAGAAAGCCCAGACCCTATAAACAGAGGTTCGACCCTTCGGGCTTGCTCACTACAGGCATGCGAATTTTGGATTACATGTTCCCTTTAGCTCTTGGTGGCAAGGCTTCGATACCCGGGGGCTTCGGTACTGGAAAAACCGTTGCCTTGCAGCAGCTGGCTAGATGGGCTCAGACACATCTGAACATCTACGTTGGCTGCGGCGAAAGGGGTAACGAGATGTCTGACGTGCTTACTAGCTTTAGAGAACTCAAGGACCCTAACACGGGAAGATTGTTACAAGAGAAAGAGATCTTTATAGCTAACACCTCTAACATGCCCGTTGTGGCTAGGGAAGCAAGTATTTTTGTTGGCGTTACTATGGCCGAGTACTTCCGGGACATGGGTTACGACATTTTAGTGGTTGCTGATTCAACTTCGAGATGGGCTGAAGCTATGAGGGAGATGAGTGGAAGACTGGAGGAAATGCCAGGAGAGGAAGGCTTTCCTTCATATATAGGCTCTCGGCTTTCCTCTTTTTATGAAAGAGCAGGAATGGTTGAATGCTTAGGCAATCCTGAAAGAAAGGGCTCAGTAACAGTAGCCGGTGCTGTAAGTCCCCCCGGAGCCGACTTCAGCGAACCGGTAACCCAAAACACAATTAGAATAGTAGATGCCTTGTATGCCTTAGACGTTTCGCTGGCAAACAAGAGACATTTTCCAGCCATAAGCTGGCTCACTAGTTATAGCCTTTATGTAGACGCAGTTAAAGATTGGTGGAATAAGAACGATCCGGGATGGGCGGATACCAGAGCTAGTGCCTTGAGAGTGTTGCAGCAGGAGGCTGAGCTGGAGGAAATTGTGAGACTCGTCGGTCCCGAAGCTTTACCTGAAGGAGACAAATTATTGCTTCTCATCGCCAGGATGATACGCGAGGACTTTCTCCAGCAAAGCGCCTATCACGAAGTTGATACCTACTGTGTGCCGGCAAAAGCCGGCCTCATGCTTAAAACTATAATGAAGTTTTATGAACTAGCTCAGGAGATGTTAAATTCGGGGGCAGGTATTGAGAGCATCCGTTCATCGCCAATGGTGTACAGAATATCCAGGATGAAGGATATACCCAATGAGGTCTTTGAACAGAGAGTCAAGGAATTGTGGTCAGAAATGGAACAAAGCTTGGTAACTGGCAAACGCGTTCCGTGAAAATTCGAGGAATTTTGGGGTTAGAAAAGGAGGGCTTTTATGGATTTCTCCCCACTTTATGTTAAAGAAGGAAGAGCAATTAATAAGGCTAAGGGGGCTTTGCTCGTAGCTGAAAGCATACCTGGTATAAAATTTAATGAGATGGTTGATGTTCAACTTGGGAATGGTGAGGTGAAAGGTGGTCAAGCAATAGACATCAGTGAGAAAGCAGCTATAATCGAGGTATTTGGTGGCGTCAGCGAAGTGGACCTCATCGGAAGCAAGATAAGGTGTAAAGGCGAAACTTTAAAGTTGCCAGTATCTATTGACATTTTAGGGAGGATCTTTAATGGGATGGGAGAACCAATAGATGGAGGTCCGCGGGTGATCCCCGAAGATTACCTGGATATTAATGGTGAGCCCATAAACCCCGCACTCCGCCAGCCTCCAGCAGAGTTTATTGAAACGGGAATCTCG
Source organism: Dehalococcoidia bacterium (assembly GCA_030606765.1). Next base: position 851 of record JAUWFX010000159.1, on the reverse strand, counting down.
GCGATAGATGGCTTAAACGCATTAGTTAGAGGGCAGAAATTGCCCATATTTAGCGGCTCAGGCCTGCCTCATAACCGAATTGTAGCTCAAATAATCAGACAGGCAACCGTAAAGGGCAAAGAGGAAAGATTCGCTTTAGTATTTGCTGCTATTGGTATCAGTTACGATGATGCCTCCTTTTTCATGAGGAATCTCGAGAGGACAGGCGCACTGGAGAGAACTGTGGCCTTCATCAATACCGCATCAGACCCTGTCATCGAGCGAATATCAACACCAAGGCTAGCTTTAACCGCAGCCGAATATCTGGCATGGAAACAGAATATGCATGTGCTGGTCATACTCACCGACATGACCAATTATTGCGAAGCTCTCCGCGAACTTTCTTCCATGCGTGAAGAGATACCATCAAGAAGGGGATATCCCGGGTATATGTACACTGACTTAGCCACGATGTATGAGAGGGCAGGCAGGATTTTGGGTAAAGAAGGCTCGGTAACTATAATGCCCATTTTGACCATGCCTGACGATGATATAACGCATCCCATACCCGATCTTACCGGCTATATAACTGAGGGGCAGATTGTCCTTTCCCGAAATCTAGAAAGGAAAGGGATATACCCGCCAATAGATGTATTCTTATCCCTTTCCCGAATGATGAAAGAGGGTATTGGGCCGGGTAAGACCAGAGAGGACCACAACAATGTTTTCATGCAATCCTACGCTGCTTATGCTGAAGGATGTTATCTCAGGGAGATATCCACCATTATAGGTGCTGAGGCACTAGGTGAAAGGGATAAAATATATTTGACCAGCGCAGATGAGTTCGAGAGAAAATTCATATCTCAAGGTGA
>JAUWFX010000021.1 GCA_030606765.1 Dehalococcoidia bacterium | reverse complement strand
CCCTCTTCTTTCCAAGGAATTTCATAATGATGTTCAAGTTGTGGCGACAGTGCTATCTGTTGACCAGGAAAATGACCCAGATATTTGCGCCCTTATTGGCGCTTCAGCAGCCTTGACATTATCGGATATCCCGTTCTTTGGTCCTATATCAGCAGTACATGTTGGCTACATAGATGATACTCTAGTTGTGAATCACACCCTGCCCCAAATGGACGATAGCTTGCTTGACCTGATTGTTGCTAGCAGTAAAGAAAACATTCTAATGGTGGAAGCAGGTGCCAAGGAAGTTTCCGAAGAAATATTGCTAGAGGCAATTAAGTTGGGACACGAGGCAAATCAGGAACTCATTAAGCTTCAAGAAGAGCTACAGCGAACCTATAGCAAAGCCAAGGTAGAAGTTGAGCATAAGGAACTTGCTCCTGAGCTTTCATCTCAAATCGCTTCCATACTTGGTGAGAAATTAAGCCAGGTTCTAGAGGAACCAGGGAAACTGCAAAGAGATAAGGCTTTAACGTCTATCAAGGAAGAAACAAGGAACAAGTTGGTTGATTCTTTTTCTGAAGATGAAATCAATTTTGCTTTTGAAACCCAGCTTAGAGCTGCGGTGAGGGAAAAAATATTGCAGACGAGGCGACATTTGGACGGCCGCCAAGCTAAAGAAATTCGTCCTATTAGCTGTGAAGTTGGTATCCTTCCTCGCACACATGGCTCAGGATTATTTGCCCGTGGGGAAACACAGGTGTTGACTATTACCACTTTGGGGTCTACAAGCAGGGAGCAGTTATTGGATGGCTTAGGTCTGGAGGAAACTAAACGCTTTATGCATCACTATAATTTTCCACCCTTTTCTACTGGGGAAGTGAAACGAATAGGAACAACAGGGAGGCGAGAAATTGGGCATGGCGCTTTAGTGGAACGAGCTATTGCGCCAGTACTGCCATCGGAGGATGATTTTCCTTACACTTTACGCCTGGTTTCCGAGGTAGTTAGTTCTCAAGGAAGCACATCTATGGCTAGTGCTTGTGCTGCGACCCTCTCCTTGATGGATGCCGGTGTACCTATCAAGGCGCCTGTTGCTGGGATAGCCATGGGTTTACTTACCGGAAAGGATGAGGGCTATGTTGTTCTAACTGACATTGTGGGTATGGAAGATGCCTACGGGGACATGGATTTCAAAGTTGCTGGCACAGCTCGTGGGCTCACGGCTTTGCAGCTTGATATCAAGCTGCAAGGGATAAATTATGGCATCCTGGCTGAAGCCTTAAGCCAGGCTCGTGAGGCAAGGTTGGAAATACTGGGGAAAATGAGTTTAGCTATCAGTGCTAGTCGCTCTGAACTCAGTCCCTATGCTCCCAGGATGTATGAAATGACGATTGATACGAGTAAGATTGGGAGCGTCATTGGTCCTGGGGGTAGGGTTATAAGGTCTATTATAGAGGAAACCAAAACAACTATAGATATAAAAAACGATGGTACGGTTGTCGTTGGCTCTTCAAACGAAGAGGCAGCCCAGAAAGCAATCAAAATAATAGAGAATTTAACCCGGGAAGTGGAGCAAGGAGAGATTTACACTGGGAAAGTAACCAGGCTGTTCAATTTTGGTGCCATGGTAGAAATTCTGCCGGGGAAGGAAGGCCTCATCCATATCAGCGAGCTTGCTGACTACCATGTACCTCAAGTCGAAGATGTGGTTAAAGTGGGTGATGAGGTAATGGTGAAAGTCATCGGGATTGACAATTCTGGCAGGATAAATTTATCGCGCAAAGCAATATTGTAAGGGCTTTCCAATCTCCCTGGTGCTAAAGTTAAGAATTCCTCGGCTCCCAAGGACCGTCAGAGGAAATTTGTTCATCCACGTGGCAGGGGTGAACAACATGGCAACCGTAGTAAATAAATTGCTTTACTGGTGAGGGGTGAGAAAGGAACATGACTTCTTCTTTAGAACCCATAAGAGTAGTTATTAATGGTGCTTTAGGCAGGATGGGGCAAGAGATAACTAAGGCTGTGGTTTGCGAGCCCGGATTGAGGGCGGTGGGTGCTGTGGAAAAGGAAGTAGCTCAGCAATATCTTCCTTCAGCTGAGGCTTCCGAACTGATACTCCTTTCTTCCGATTTAGACTCGCTTTTGAAGAGCTGCGACGCTGATGTGGTGGTAGATTTCACTAATGCCGAGGTTTCCATGGCAGCCGCTCGCATTGCTATAAAACAAAAAGTTAACATGGTTATAGGCACCACAGGCCTTTCTGAGGAGAATTTGGCAGAAATTGAACAATTATGCCAGACCTATAAGGTAGGGGCGGTAGTGGCACCCAATTTTTCTCTGGGGGCGGCACTTTTGATACATCTATCAAAACTTGCTGCTAAGTTTTTCAACCACGCCGAAATTATCGAAATGCATCATGATAAGAAAGCTGATGCTCCTTCAGGGACTGCTATAGCTACAGCCAAAGAGATGTTGCAAACGCATGGTAAACCGTTCATTTATCCTGAAGTTACACGTGAAGTACTCAACAATACCAGAGGAGGACAGATGGATGGCATAGCTATCCATAGCTTGAGGTTGCCGGGATTTATGGCTGGGCAGGAAGTTGTATTTAGCGGAGAGGGTGAAACTCTAAGCTTATGTCACAATATTATAAATAGGGAATGTTTCCTGCCTGGCGTTATCCTAGCAATTAAGGAAGTGACAAAACGCAGGGGGCTGACTTACGGATTGGATGCCTTGCTAAAGCTGTAGGAAAAGCCATGGAAGGATTCAATGTAGCTGTTGTTGGCGCTACCGAGATTGTCGGGCAAGAAATTATTAAGGTACTTGAGCAGCGTAAATTCCCCGTAGCGTCCATCCGATTACTAACCCCGGAGTATTCTTCTGGGGTGAAAGTCCTCTTTAATCATCGAAGGATTGAAGTTAAAGAAGCTCAGCCAGAGGCGTTTCGCGATGTTGATATTGCCTTTTTCTCTACTGGTGCTGATATTAGTCGGAGATTATCGCCTTTGGCTGCAGAAGCTGGAGCAGTGGTCATCGATAATAGTACTGCTTTCAGGATGAATCCTACAGTGCCTCTGGTAGTCCCAGAGGTCAATCCTGAGGATATAGAATGGCATAAGGGGATAATCGCCAGTCCGAATTGCTCCACAATCCAAATGGTGGTAGCGCTTCACCCCTTGCATAGGATCAATCCCATAAAGCGAATTGTAGTGAGCACTTACGAGTCAGTATCGAGTAGTGGTGGTGCTGCTCTGAGAGAAGTGACAAATCAAGCACGGTTAGTTTTGGAAGGGCGCCGTATTTGTCCGCACGTCTATTCTCATCAAATAGCCTTTAATGTACTGCCGGAAATCGGTGTCTTTTTGGATAATGGATATACTAGAGAAGAACAGAAAATGGTGGAAGAAACACGGAAGATACTGCATGCTGAAGGCATAGCTATTTCGGCTACTTGCGTCCGAGTTCCTGTTTACTTTGGGCATAGTGAAGCAGTTAACGTAGAATTTAGTTCGCCCATCGCCACTGAAGAAGCAAGGAGGGTTTTGGCTCAAGCTCCTGGAGTCAGGGTACTTGATGACCCCACCGTCAGTTTTTATCCTCAACCCTGGGCTGCTAGTGGGTCAGATCATGTATTTGTGGGTCGGATTAGAAAAGATATCTCACATCTCAACGGACTTGTTATGTGGATAGTGGCTGATAATCTGCGTAAGGGGGCAGCGCTAAATGTTGTACAAATTGCTGAGGAAGGGATAGAGAGGGGTTGGATAAGCCTTAAGGAGAGTTTAGCGAGTTTAAATGAATAAGCCAGGGGTTTCCAGAGGCTCTTTGAATTCTTTGGGTAAGAATAGGCTGGGTCGCTTATTAACAGCGATGGTTACGCCTTTTGATACTCAGGGCGAGGTTGACTATAAACAAGCTAAGAGATTGGCATTATCTTTACTGGATTCGGGTAGTAATGGAGTAGTGGTCTCGGGCACCACTGGCGAGTGTCCTACTCTGAGCAAGGAAGAGAAACTACGGCTTTTCGCTGAAACGAAATCGGCGTTGGGTAACCGGGGAACAGTAGTAGCTGGCACGGGCAACTATAATACAAGAGAAAGTCAAGAATTGACCAAGGAGGCGGAGAAAACTGGTGTCGATGCTTGTATCTTGGTAGTTCCCTATTATAATCGGCCAACCCAGCAAGGCTTGTGGGAACATTTTAAAGCTATCGCCCAGAGTACTACATTGCCTTGCATCATCTATAATGTGCCATCGCGTACGGTTACCAACCTCGCCGCAGATACTATAATCAGGCTGAGCAAAATTGATAATATTGTGGGCGTGAAGGAAGCCAGTGGCAATCTCGGGCAGATAGCTGAGATTATTCAGGGAACCAGGGAAGATTTCTTAGTTTACAGCGGCAATGATAGTGATACCTTTCCCATACTCGCTTTGGGTGGTTACGGCGTGATTAGCGTCGCCGCTCATCTGGTAGGAATCCAGATAAAGGACATGATGGAGAAATTTCTTAACGGTAAACCTCAGGAAGCAGCCGAGATTCACCGACACTTATTATCTCTGATAGACGCCCTGTTCATCGTTCCCAATCCTATGCCTGTCAAGTGGGCTCTGAATTATGTAGGTTTTCCAGTTGGTAAACCTCGCTTGCCTCTAATTGAGCCTGATGAAAAGTCAACCCATCTCATCCAGGCGACGCTAAAGAACTATAAGATAGATTTGTCTATCCCCAAGGACTGATGACTGACGGTTATCAACTGAAGAAGTCTTTAACCAATATTATTTGCCTCCTATCTGGTCCTACGGAAACGAGACTGATGGGGCAGGAAAGGAGGTCTTCAAGCCGGGACATATAATTGCGAGCTCCCGTCGGTAGCTTTTCAAAATTTCGAATTCCACTTATTGATTCTTGCCAGCCGTCCAATTCTTCGTAGATAGGTTGGCATTTTTCCAATATGGCTATATCGCTAGGGAAAGAAGTCAGGACCTCATCATTAAATTTGTAAGCGGTGCATATTTTAATCGAGGAGAAACCATCGTAGATATCGAGGTGAGTTAGAGCTATATCACTAAGGCCATTTATTTGAACGCTGAAGCGACCTGCCACAGCATCAAACCAGCCGCATCTTCGTGGCCTTCCTGTGGTAGCGCCATACTCACCAGCCTTCTCTCGTATTAAGTCACCAATTTCGTCTTTGAGCTCTGTAGGCATGGGTCCGGCACCGACTCTAGTGTTATATGCTTTAAATATGCCCACCACACGATCTATTTCCCTTGGGCCCAAGCCTGCTCCAATACAGCTTGCCCCGGCCAACGGTGAAGAAGAGGTCACATAGGGATATGTGCCAAAGTCAGTGTCAAGTAAAGCTCCCTGGGCACCTTCTAATAAAACCAGCTCTCCTTTTGTCGCCGCTTCGCGGATTATGGAGCTAGTTTCCCGGATAAAAGGAGCTAGCTGCTCCCCATAATGACAGTATTGGCTATAAATTTCTTCCGCCGATAGGGGTGAGACCTGGTATACTTTTGTCAAGATAATATTCTTAAACTCGAGAGCTGCGCTCAAGCGGCCCCAAAATATATCCCTATCCAATAAATCCCCAGCACGAATTCCCAAACGGGCTACTTTATCGGCAAAAGCAGGACCAATACCTCTGTGTGTAGTACCCAACGCTCCTTTATTACGCCTTTCCTCTTCCAGTCCGTCGAGAAGAGTATGATAGGGCATGACCAGGTGAGCACGGGCACTAATAAAAAGACGACTTGTATCGACACCGTGATTGTGCAGGTCGTCTATTTCTTTAAGAAGCACTGCTGGGTTAATAGCTACGCCATTGCTGATAATGCAAGTTACCTGGGGGTAAAAGATGCCCGAAGGAACAAGGTGCAGCCGGAACTCGCCATAAGGGTTAATCACAGTATGGCCAGCATTATCCCCCCCGGAGAAACGAGCTACTATCCTCGCTTTCTCAGCTAAGAGGTCAATTACCTTTCCTTTACCTTCGTCACCCCACTGCCCCCCAACAATAGCTATAACAGTCACTTAATCACCTTTAAATTTTCCTTGCTTCCATAGGTAAACTAACCTTTGAACCACAGTGATAAAGACAAAGATCACCAAAACACATAAAGCGATAAAAACTTGATTTATCAGCAGACCTATTGCTAATACTATAACCCGTTCTGCTCTAGTAAACAAGCCAACCTGGCATTGCCAGCCGAGTCCTTCTGCCCTAGCTCTTATATAGCTAACCAGGAAGGAACCAATTAAAACAACAAAAATAAGCACGATTTCCAGGCTGGCTTCCTCTTGTGGTATATACCAAATCAAGAGACCACAGAGTATTGCTGCCTCGGAAATGCGGTCAGCTACTGAATCCAGAATAGCGCCAAACCTTGTAGTTTGCTTGGTGAAGCGAGCTAAGGCTCCGTCAAGGAGGTCAAATAAGCCTGCAACTAAAACTAAGACTCCGCCAAGAACAAGGTGATTTGTAGCGATAACGTAGGCCGCAACTATATTCAGAGCCAAGTTGATAAAAGTAAGAGCATTGGGCGTTATCCCACTTTTACTTAGAATCCCGACTATGGGAGCGGTAATACGAGAGGCTAAATTCCGTCGAATGTCTATTAAATGCATTCAGCTTTCCCAGCTAGTTTAATATGCCTTTCTTTTGAAGAAATTTGACTACTCCTTGCATTTGCTCTTCGTCATTCCATTCGCCGATTTCGCAAACTTTTACTATTCCTGGAGGTAAATATTTGGCCACCATTTCCCAATTCATGTCTCCCTTTCCTGGAGCATGGTGATCGGAAATGCCAAGAATGTCGTGCAAGTGAATGCCGACCATCCTGTTTCTGAACCGTGAAAGCCATTCTTCATGCAAGCTAAATCCAAGCTGCTGTTGTACTTCAGCATGCCCTACGTCATGCCAGTAACCCCCCAGGCTTTCTGCTATTTCGTTAAGTAGCTCTGCCATTTCCTCCATATTTGGTATCTCGTGAGGATGGAATCTGGTCTCAAGTCCCAACATTATACCCTTTTGCCGGCTATATTCACTAAGCTCTTGAAGACTTATTCTCGCTGCATCAAGATAAGGAGGAGCTTGGGAAATGCGTTGGTAAACTAGCTCTTCTTTAGCCTGGTTATATTCTTTAGTTTGAGTGTGGTGCTCATCGCAAAGTTTATACAGCCTATCTTGCAAACTCAGGTCAATTGGTACTTCACCCATATGAAGGACAACAGCCCTGGCATTCACGCTTGCCGCGAGGTCTATCGTTTGCTTGGTAAAGCTAACAGCCTCCATTCGCTCGCTCTCGTCCAGAGAACTTAAGGAAAGGCAACTTATGGGGATTCCTCTGGATGACAATATCGATGGACAGGGAGAATGAATGCTTGAAATAGGAACTGCGGCCTCGATAAGTTCGCTAAGCATTTGTGGAGAAATGGAGACATTTGCTTCTATGTGAGTAAAGCCTAATTCTTTAGCTTTGATGGCAAATCCCGCCATGTGGCTAAATCTACCTTTAACCCACATAGTGGAGAGGGAGACTTCGAGCAACTTGCTATCTTTCTCAAACGTGGTAAGCTCCAGTAACTAAGGTCGCGTATACGTATAGATTTATTTTTAAGCTGCGTTGTTTGAAGTTAGCACTTTTGGCACAAAGGCAGTTTATCCCTCAATTTCAGCTGACCCTAGCTCAGGCAGCGAGATAGGACATTCTTGCCCTTGTCCTGCGATAAATGCCTCGGTTTTTACACGAGCTTCCTCGTCAGAATATTGAATAGGTGGAGATTTCATAAAATAAGCTGAAGGCCCCACTATGGTTCCGCTTAAGCCACGGTCCAGGGCTAGTTTGCAGCATCTTATGGCATCAATAACTACCCCGGCTGAATTAGGACTATCCCATACCTCCATCTTCAACTCTAGATTCAGAGGGACATCGCCGAAGGTGCGACCTTCCATCTTTATGTAGCAAAATTTACGGTCGTCTAGCCAGGGCACATAGTCACTGGGGCCGACGTAGATGTTATCAGGATCGAGAACATAGTCTAACTGTGAAGTAACGGCATTGGTCTTGGAAATCTTCTTAGATTCCAATCGCTCTCGTTCTAGCATATTATAGAAATCAGTATTGCCACCAAAGTTCAGTTGGTAAGTTCGCTCTAACTTGACGCCGCGGTCGCGGAAAAGCTTGGTTAACAGTCGATGGGTGATGGTGGCGCCAACCTGGGACTTAATATCATCGCCAATGAGGGGAAGTCTGTGCTCGGCAAATCGATTTTGCCAATAAGGCTCACGTGCAGTAAAGACAGGTATACAATTGATGAAGCCGCAGCCGGCAGTTAGCACTTGTTCTACATACCACTTAGTTGCCTCCTCGCTTCCTACAGGCAGATAATTAATCACCACGTCAGTTTTGGTCTTCTTTAGTATATCTACAATATTGGCAGTCGGACCTGGCGCCTTAGTGATAATTTGAGACAGATACTTGCCCAGTCCATCGTGAGTCATACCCCGCTCAACTCGGATGCCTGTCTTAGGCACATCACAAAATTTAATTGTGTTGTTTGGTTTGGTGAAAATAGCCTGAGCCAAATCCTTGCCTACTTTGTTTTTATCAATATCAAATGCAGCCACGAAGTTGATATCAGGTATATGATAGCCTCCCAGGTTGACATGCATTAAACCGGGGACAAATTCATCTTCCTTAGCATTTTTGTAGTAATGAACTCCTTGCACTAGGGAAGAGGCACAATTACCAACACCTATGATGGCTACATTTATTGTTCCCATTCTCGCCTCCATTTCATAAATTGGGGATTAGGCCTTACTCATTCTAAATACATTGGTTCCGCGCACAGGGCAGATCCCCTTTATATACCAATTTATACATATTTATAGATACTAATGTCAATACCTTCAAAGCGATCTAAGCGAAAACCGGATAGCGCTATTCAGTGGTGGTTAGTTCCCCGATCAATTTGAGTAACCTTGCTCCTCGCTCAATGGAATCATCATAATGAAAGCTGAGTTGCGGTGTATATTTCAATTTTAAGTGTAATGCAAGTTCCTTGCGCAAGAATCCTGAAGCGTTGTTAAAGCTCGCCAGCATATCCTCCTTGTCTGTTTTGCTGCCTAAGGTGCTAACAAATATCTTGGCATGCTTAAGATCAGGTGAAAGGGTGACTTCTGTTACTGAGATAAGCCTGCTCAGTCTGGGGTCATTGACCTGACGCTCAAGCAGTTCACTGATTTCTCGCTGAATAAGTTTACTTGTTCGTTCACTTCGCCTGTTCATTTAAGTCTCCTATCTGGGAGTATAATTAGCCTATTCTTTCCTGTCGGTAAGATTCAATGATATCGCCAATCTGAAAATCGACAATCCCTTCTATACCAAAGCCACATTCGAGGCCAGCGGAGACTTCGGCGACATCATCTTTAAAACGCTTTAGACTGGAGATCCGAGAGTCACAAATAACTTTATTTTGGCGCAATATTTTAACTTGGGCATCTCTCCGTATCTTTCCTTCCATAACATAAGCTCCAGCTATTTTCCTCGACTTGCTGCTGGGGAAGACAGCCCTTACTTCAGCGCGCCCGCTGAGCACTTCAGTATAAGTTGGTTCAAGCATCCCCTTTAATGTCCTGTCCATATCTTCTATTAACTTATAGATTACATCATATTGTTGGATGCTCACCCCTTCTATTTTAGCTAGCTGTGTTGCTCCAGGTGAACTAGGAGTGTTAAAACCGATGATAATGCCTTTTGAGGCTGAGGCTAGAAGCACATCACTTTCGGTGATACTCCCGCTAGCAGCATGGATTACTCTAGCTTTCGCCTTCTCTGTGCTTAGCCTTTCTACGGAGGTTTTTACGGGTTCAATGCTGCCCCCGACATCTGTCTTCAAAACTATGTTGAGTTCTTTTATTTGCCCGTCACTTATTTGGCTGGAAAGAGTACTTAAACTTAAAGTAGGACGTGGCCTAGGATATTTTTGTTTTTCTACAATGCTTCGTGCTTCATGCTCATCGGGAAGCACAATAAAGAGGTCTCCTGATTTCGCCACCGCATTTAAGCCGAGGATCTCCACTGGAGTGGACGGTTCAGCTTTGTGAACTCGCTTTCCTTTATCATCAAACATGGCTTTTATTTTCCCCCAAGCACCGCCAGCTACTACAACATTGCCTAGGCTAAGGGTGCCCTTCTGGACGAGAAGGGTAGCTAAAGGACCTTTAGTTTTGTCCAACTTAGCTTCAATGATTACTCCTTCTGCTGCGCTATCGGGATCAGCTTTTAGGTCTAATATGTCAGCAACTAAGAATATGTTTTCCAATAAATCCGATACTCCTTGGCTTTGCTTGGCTGATATGGGTACACAAACAGTATCGCCACCCCACTCCTCAACAACCAGACCTAAATCGGCAAGCTGTTGTTTTACACGTTCGGGATTAGCATCAGATTTATCAATCTTATTGATGGCAACTACTATGGGCACCTTGGCAGCTTTGGCGTGGTCTATAGCTTCCACAGTCTGAGGCATAACACCGTCATCAATGGCAACCACCAGAATTACAATATCAGTTGCTTGTGCCCCGCGGGCTCTCATGGCGGTGAAGGCCTCATGTCCCGGTGTATCCAAAAATGTGATTTTGCGTCCATCCACTAAAGCCTGGTAGGCACCAATATGTTGGGTAATTGCTCCTACCTCGTGAGCAGTTACATTAGTCTTTCTGATGACATCAAGAAGGGTGGTTTTTCCGTGGTCAACATGCCCCATGACAGTAACCACTGGAGGGCGAACTGATAGTTTCCCCTTTCCTCTTCCCTTTCGGGAAGGCAGAGCTCTATGCTCTTTTGCTGCCTTAGCAACATAGCCAAACTCTGCAGCTGTTATGCTTGCAGTATTAAAGTCGATGCTCTGATTAATATTAGCCATGATGCCGTTGCGCATGAGTTGTTTAATTATTTTTGTAGGCTCTACTTTTAATACGTCGGCCAGCTGCCGCACAGTTATAGAAGGTGGAAGCTCAACTTGTGGTAGGTCTTTCTTCACTCTCGGTTTGCTATCATCCAAATTTAGCTTTCCTCCAACGAGTTATGACTGTACTCAAGTAAGGTTTGTCGATTGTCATCATGAAGCTTTGTTCGTAGAGCATAATCCAGTCGATTTTTCCTCAGAGCTAACTCCCAACAGGTTTTTTTGGGGCATAAGTAAGCACCTCTGCCTGGCTTCCTTCCAAATACATCTATCTCAGCAACGCCGTTCTCAGTACTCACTAAGCGAATCAAGGCCTGCTTTTCCTTAATCTCTCGACAAGCTATGCAAGTACGCTGAGGTAAATACTTATTCTTCGATCGCATCATCTATAAAATGGTCATCTTGCCTTTTATACTTTATCACCTTTCCCTTTCTTTTATCTTTAATGCCGCTTTTTAGCTTATCTGGTGTTTCTACTTTCAATGCCTTCTTTAAGATATCTTCAGCAAAGCGAATCTGTTTTTCTTCAGTCTTCTCAGGCGGAGCTTCTGGAATGCTTGGAAATTCAACAGACTCTTCCATTCCAATCTCCTCAGCTGGCTCTGCTTCAAGTGTCTCCCTTTCCGTAACTTCAGGAGGAATGAATTCTGCTGCTGTTTCTGGCTCTTGTATAACAACCCTTTCCGACTCAATAGCAGAGACGCTCTTGATATCGATCCGCCAGCCTGTGAGTTTCGCTGCTAGCCTGGCATTCTGTCCTTCTTTGCCTATAGCTAGAGAGAGTTGCTTATCAGGGACAACCACAGTAGATATGTTTCTTTCCTCATTGATTTTAATGCTTGCTACTTGAGCTGGGCTAAGGGCGTTAGAGATAAACACCCCAGGGTCGGCATGCCACTGGATTACATCTATTTTTTCGCCATGTAGTTCATTAATGATGCTTTGGAGCCTTATGCCCCGAGGGCCAAGACAGCACCCTACCGGGTCAACGTTCTCTTGAGTAGTTGACATTGCCACTTTGGTTCGATGTCCAGCCTCGCGAGCTATTGCTTTTAACTCCACAACCCCGTTGTGAACCTCAGGGATTTCTAGCTCAAAGAGGCCACGTATTAGGTTGGGATGAGAGCGAGAAATTATTATTTGAGGCTCTTTATCCCTCTGGACCATCGCAAGAATATAAAATTTAAGTCGCTGCCCTCTATAATAATGTTCATTAGGAACCTGTTCACTCGAAAGAAGTACCGCCTCTATTCTATTCAGTCTGACATAAATTCGTTTAGGTTCGATGAATTGAATTATTCCAGTAACAACATTTCCTTCCCTATCGGTGAATTCTTCATAAGCAATGCGGTGTTCTGCTTCCCGCAATCGCTGTAGAACGACTTGTTTTGCTGCTTGAACAGCGATACGACCAATATTCTTGGGCGTGCATTGTATATTTATTACATCACCAAGTTGTGCTGTAGCCCGTAATTTTCGAGCTTCTTTGATGGAGATTTCATGATTTGGATTGGCAACTGACTCAACTATAACTTTTTGAATATAGAAATTGATTTCGCCGATGTCAGGGTCAACTTTTACTAGAATATCTTGTTCCAGAGCAGATACGCTTTTTTTATATGCTGAGGCCAGCGCTGATTCCAAGGCAGCCAAGACCACTTCTTTAGACAAGTTTCTCTCAGCCGAAAGCTGAGTAATCGCAGTCCTGAGCTCTGTTTTCATCTTCCCATTCCTACTTTAATTTCTTACTATTTAATAAAAAAGTGGGTAAACCCCACCTTTAGTTTAAATCTATTTATTCTAATTTAGCATATTTAAGTTAAAAATGCAAAAGATTGCCTAAATAGCTTATAATGGGCAATTAATCAATTGGTGAGGGAATATGTTAGCTTTGGAAGGTGTGAAGGTTTTGGATTTATCAAGGTTGATTCCAGGTACATTTTGCACCATGCTCCTGGGAGATTTGGGGGCTGAAGTACTTAAAATTGAAGCGCCAGGAGTAACCGAATTTATGGGTTCATCGGGGTCGCTTCAAGGGGAAGAAAACCGAAAGCAAGCAGCTTATTATACCCCTAATCGCAATAAGAAAAGTGTCGTGGTTAACCTAAAATCGGAGGCAGGACGAGAGATATTTTATCGCCTTTCCCGGCACGCAGATGTTATTGTTGAGGGTTTTAGACCCGGAGTAGCTAAGCGCTTGAGGATAGATTACGAAACCATAAGTAAGTTAAATCCTAAGATCATTTACTGCTCGCTTAGTGGCTATGGTCAGGATGGGCCTTACCATGCTTTTCCCGGGCATGATATCAACTATATAGCTATGGCTGGTATCCTAGGCTTAATTGGGTCCAGTGAAGGATCTCCAGTTATCCCCTTAAATCTGGTCGCTGACTTTGCGGGGGCTGCGTTATATGGAGCTTTGGGTATTTCAATAGCTTTGGTGGCTAGAAACAGGACGGGCAAAGGGCAATATGTGGATGTGGCTTACATGGATGGAGCAGTATCACTCATGACCTGGTTCACTTGTGGTTACTTTTTTGACGGGTCAATGTTGAAGAGGGGTGAATCATGGCTTCATGGTGCCTATCCCTATTACGGAGTGTACGAAACCAAGGACGGTAAATATATTACCATTGGCTGCCTCGAGCCACATTTTTGGGAAAACCTATGCCGATTTTTAGGAAAGGAAGAATATATCCCCTATCACTTCGCGCTGGAACACACCTTTCATAAGCCAGAAGATGACAAATGGGATGAAATCCGCGCTTCTTTGAAGCAAATTTTCCTAACTAAGACAAGAGATGAATGGTTTGAATTGTTGATTCATAATGATGTCCCTGCTGGCAAAGTTTATACACCGGACGAGGTTTTTAGTGACCCACAGGTGCTTCATCGCCAAATGGTAATAGAGGTGGAACACCCTACGTTGGGCAAGATCAAACAAGTTGGCATAGCTCCTAAGCTCTCGGGCACACCAGGCAAGGTGAGAAGTTTATCTCCACTTCCTGGGGAACATACTGATGAAATATTACAGGAGCTAGGCTATAAGCGGGAGGAGATTGAGAATTTACGACAGGAAGGAGTAGTATGTTAAAGGAGTTAGATTATGGCCGAAGAATGTATTTTTTGTAGAATTGTTGCTGGTGAGGTGCCTAGCGACATAGTCTATCAAGATGAAGATTTTCTGGCATTCAGGGATATCTTACCTAAAGCACCTACACACGTGCTCATTATACCTAAAACTCATATTACATCTGCGGCTGAACTTACTGAGGGGCAACAAAAGCTTGCCGGGCGCCTTATAATCATAGCTAAGAATCTGGCTGAGAAAGAAGGGATAGCCAAGAAGGGTTATCGCTTGGTTATAAATTGTGGCCCTGAAGGGGGGCAGGTGGTGCCCCACCTTCATCTTCACCTTATTGGTGGCAGGAAGCTGGATGCCAGGCTTGGTTAAAGATTATAAGGACCTTAGCTTGTCTACTAATTCTTCTACAGCTTCATCTGGGGTGGATGCTCCGGCGGTAATACCAATGTGGTGCTTACTCACGAGCCAGGAAGTGTCGACCTCGTCTGCTGTTTCTACCAAATGAGTTTCCACCGAAGGAGAACATATTTCAACAAGGTGTCTGGCATTGGCACTATTACTTCCGCCTATCACTATCATGAGTTGGCTCTTGCGAGCTACTTTTATGGCAGCTTCTTGTTGACCCTGTGTTACTTTACATAAAGTATTAACGAGGCGCATTTCCTCAATCTTAGGCCCAACCATATCCATAAGCTGTCTGACAAATTCGATAAAGGCAAATTGGGTTTGGGTTGTCTGGGAGATAATGCCCAGGCGTGATGGTGATTTTCCCGAACTATTTATTTGCTTCATGTCGAGGGCAGCTATGCCTTTATCTCCTGTCCAACCTAGTAGTCCTTTGACCTCAGAGTGCTTTGCGTCTCCAAATATGAAAACGTCAAAACCAGCATCGGCTAATTCCTTGGCTGCGTTTTGAGCTTTGCGGACTATGGGACAGGTAGTGTCAATGATATGAATATGATGGGCTCTGATCTCAGATAATACCGCTGGGCTTGTACCATGAGTGGTGATAGCCAGGATTTTGCCTTGGGCTTGGTCGAGATGATTTATGGGCTTTACTCGTAGATTGACTAATGCTTCCACCAGTAGGCGATTGTGTGCTACAGGTCCCAGCGTTTCTATTTCTCCATATTTGTTAGCTGTCTCCTTCAACAACTTGATGGCCCGTCTGACGCCGAAGCACAGGCCCAGTTTCTCAGCCTTCTCAACCCTCATGTTTTTCATAGTCGCCTTGATATTCGGGTGGCAAAAGAACAGCGATTTCCCTCATCAGTTGTGTGGTCAATGATTGCATTTGTGACTTGCTCATCCTGCTGGAGGTTGGAGGTAGCTTAAATGGCTTGCCAATGTTGACAACTATGCGAGGGCGTTTCCATAGCCAGCTTATGCCACTAGTCTTGTCTGTGCCGATGATGCCGACAGGAAGAAGAGGGACATTTGTTTTTGAGGCTATAACTGCGGAGCCGGGTTTGCCTTTTCTGAGTTTGCCATCCTGACTTCTGCCGCCCTCCGGGAACATTCCCAGGATTAGTCCCCTTTCCAATGCATCTCTGGCACTCTTAAGTATCTTTTGTTTCTCTCTAACCCTACCTTCACGGCGTATGGAAACGGATCCAGCCCAGCGGAGCCAGAATCTCAAAAAGGGAGAACGAAAGAGTTCCTCTTTTGCCACGAAAGTAATCCATCGGGGAAGGCTAAATGCGAGAAAAATTGGGTCGAGGACATGAACATGATTGGCTACCAAAATCAGCGGACCGGTTAATGGTACGTTTTCTCTTCCTTCAACTTTCCAGGAGAAAAGAATATTGAGCAAAGGTCTACATGTGGCTAAGAAAATCTTTTGAGAGAGGGTCATAGATTTACCGCCAGAGTATATATTTTGTCTACAACTCGCTCCAGACTAAGGTTTTCTGTATTGATGATTATGGCATCTTCAGCCGGTTTAAGTGGCGAGATGGTTCTATTGATATCCATCTCGTCTCGCTTCTTT
>JAUWFX010000158.1 GCA_030606765.1 Dehalococcoidia bacterium | reverse complement strand
AGCTACGGCACCACCAAGGCTATCAATTTTGGCGATATACTCCCCGGCTTCCTTTTCCAGGCTGTCGGTTAGATGTTCTATATAATAAGAGCCACCAAGGGGATCAACAACATCAGCAATGCCATTTTCATAAGCTAGTATTTGCTGAGTCCGCACAGCTATGGTCACTGCTTCTTCAGAAGGCGGAGCATAAGCTTCGTCGAAAGAGTTAGTGTGCAGTGATTGAGTACCTCCTAAGGTTGCAGCCAGGGCTTCTACGGTTGTTCGCACAATATTATTATGTGGCTGCGGCGCAGTGAGGCTGCATCCAGCAGTTTGAGTGTGGAAGCGAAGCATCCAGGAACGTGACTCTTTAGCCCCAAACCTTTTTCTCATAATCTTCGCCCAGAGGCGTCGTGCCGCCCTGAATTTGGCAATCTCTTCAAAAAAGTTGACATGGCTATTGAAAAAGAATGATAGCCTGGGAGCAAATGTATCTACATCAAGCCCAGCATCAATAGCTGCCTGAACATAAGCAATACCGTTAGCGAGGGTGAAGCCAATTTCTTGGGCCGCGGTGGAACCAGCTTCTCGTATATGGTAACCACTGATACTGATGGTATTCCAGCGAGGGACCTGCTCATCACAATAAGCAAATATATCAGTGGTCAACCGCATGGAAGGGCGGGGCGGGAAGATATGAGTACCCCGGGCAATGTACTCCTTGAGTATGTCATTTTGAGTAGTGCCGTTTAATTTAGCTGGCTCGACTCCTTGTTTTTTACCCAGGGCAATATACATGGCAAGAAGAATCGGGGCAGAGGCATTTATGGTCATGGAAGTGCTTACCTTTTCTAGAGGTATATCTTGGAAAAGGACCTCCATATCCCGGAGACTATCTATGGCAACACCAACCTTGCCCACCTCGCCTCTAGCTAAGGGATGGTCAGAGTCATAACCGATTTGTGTGGGCAGGTCGAAAGCTATGCTCAGGCCAGTCTGCCCTTGCTCTAAGAGATAGCGGTACCTCTGGTTAGTTTCCTCAGCAGTACCAAAGCCAGCGTACTGGCGTATTGTCCATATTCTACCCCGATACATGTTTGCCTGGACACCCCGGGTAAAGGGGTACGCTCCGGGGTAGCCTAAATCTCCAGTATAGTCAAAATTTACCGAGTCCTCCGGTGTGTAAACAGTATCAATCTCCAGCCCAGAGCTGGTTTCAAACTTCTCCTGACGCTCGGCGGCACGCTTTAAAGCCGAAGCCAAAGTAGTTTCACGCCATTCTTGCTTAGTTTTATTGGCCATAGCTACCCCCTGAGTTAAGAAAATTTGCCCAATGGAATCTCTCGGGTTCAGGTATTACATTGGGATGGAAATGGATTAATAACCTCCGCTTGTAATTCTGAGACCTTCACATCTTGTTATTCTGAAGCCTTCACTTTTTGTCGTTGCGAGCACCTGAAAGGTGCGTGACAATCCCTCATAATTCCCCTGAGATTACTTCGGCACTGTCCGTGTCTCGCAATGACAGAATGGAATTGTCATTCTGAGCCCTTCGCATAGCTCAGGATGGCATCTAAGGATTCTTCGTCGTCCAACCCCATATGGACTCTCAGAATGACGTTACTAAACGCTTTCGCTACGCGCTACTGACACGGATTATGCCATACTATTTACTCTTCTCTGACCCACTAGTCTTGCCCAAAAAGGGAGCCAGTATATCCATGGGCAATGGAAACAGAATAACGTTGCTTCTCTCTGTGGCAATGCTTGACAATGTCTGCAAATAGCGAAGCTGTAGAGCTGAAGGCTGACTAGAAATAACTTTGGCAGCCTCGGCCAATTTCTCTGCCGCCTGGGCTTCACCCTCGGCGTGAACCACCTTGGCTCTCCTGTCTCGCTCAGCCTCAGCTTGGGCTGCCATAGCCCTCTGCATTGATTGCGGCAGTTGCACATCCTTAACCTCCACCATGCTCACTTTTATACCCCAGGGATTAGTGCCTTCATCAACCACCCCCTGTATCTTTTCGTTGAGCCTGTCCCGCTGGCCTAATAACTCATCCAGCGTAGATTGTCCGACAACATTTCTTAGGGTGGTAGCGGCAAGCAGCGAGGTTGCCTTGACATAGTCGAGCACCTTGAGAATAGCATCTGCGGCCTCGACCACCCGAAAGTAAATTACGGCGTCAACCCTGACAGTAACATTGTCCAGGGTGATGCACTCTTGCTGGGGAACGTCCATGGTGATTACCCGAAGGTCAACTTTCCGCATATTCTCAATGAAAGGTATAATCAAGACCAGGCCCGGTCCTCTAACGCCCACGAATCTACCCAGTCGGAAAACGCCCCCTCTTTCATACTCTCGAACGATCTTGATAGCTGCCGACAGAAGTATTATTACTACTACTGCGATAACAAAATAAATAAACCAGCTCATTTTTCCTCCGTTTCTTTAAATTTTTTAGTCACCCACAGTTTCAATCCTTCTACTTTGGTTATTATCACCTCCTCTCCGGGTTCTATTTTACTACCTTCGGCTATGGCTGTCCACAATTCTCCTTCAGCCAAAACCGTGCCCTTGGGGTTGAGGGTCGTTTGCACCACAGCTTCCTTCCCTATCATCTCCTCTACACCAGTGGAGAGTTTTAGCCTTTGGCCTTTTACGATGGCATAAATAACGAAAATGATAAAAGCGACGGCGAAGACTATGGCTACAATAATTGGGCCAGTCATTTCGATAGTGGGCATAGTCAGTTCCATGAATGCTATCTTACTATTCTTTTAATTTCTTTGCCACCCATAATTTCAACTCTTCCACTTTGGTTATTATCACTTCCTCACCCGGTGCTACTCTGCCGCCTTCCGATGCCGCCGTCCATAATTCTCCCTGGGTTAAAACCGTGCCCGTAGGGTCGAGGGGTGTTTTGGCTATGGCTGTTTTTCCAATCATTCCCTCAGCTCCGGTAGCCTTGCGTCGCCTTTGCCCGCGGATAATGGCGCCGACGACAAAGATAGCAAAAGCGGTAACGCCTACCGTAACCCCGGCAATTAGCCCTCTATTTATCTCTATCCCCGGGCTGTGGCTGAACAATATCAACGAGCCCATAACCATCGAGACTATACCTCCGGCAGTCAATAGCCCAAAACTAGTGGTGAAGTACTCGGCGATAAAAAGTCCCACGGCAAGTAAAATGAGTGCTATGCCTCCCCAGTAAGCATCAAGCACACCCAGGGAGTAAAACGCCAGGAATAAGCTGATGCCACCA
>JAUWFX010000063.1 GCA_030606765.1 Dehalococcoidia bacterium | reverse complement strand
AGCATTTTTAACACTACCAATAGGTATGGCAAGCAAAAAAGCCAGAAATGCACTTCTAATAGTTAGCCTGGCATTTGTAGCATTTCTGGTTATAATTCTAGCCAGGGATATCTCCATCAATGGAATCCACATCTATACTCTAGGAGCTACTTCTCCCGAGCTTACTCTTCCCGGGGGAGCCATGGTGCCTATCCGCATAATTCTGGAAGTCGATGCCATGTCCATATTCATGGGCATAATTTGGGCGACTGTCTCCTTAGCTGCAGCTATATTTTCCCTTTCTCACATGGCAAGTGAGACAGGGCAGAACAGGTTCTATACCCTTTTATTGCTTATGGTGACCGGCGGTTTCGGAATGATGTTCACTGGTGACTTATTCAATTTGTTCGTCTTTTTAGAAATAGCTTCTATTTCTGGGGCAGCTCTGATAGCTTTTAGAACAAGATTTGCCGATGCGGTGGAGGGAGGGTTCAAATATATAGTCATATCTGCGGTTGCAGGGCTCATTTTTCTATTTGGTGTGGGTTTGCTTTATGCCCAGTATAACTCGCTCAATATAGGGTTTCTAGCCAATGCAATGCAATATAGTACGCTGGATATAATAGCCTTAACCTTGTTTCTAATGTCATTGACTATTAAAACAGGGATGGTACCTCTACACATGTGGTATCCGGACTCATATACCGTTGCCCCGGCAAATATAACTGCTATGCTAGTAATAACAAGCCACGCTTGCATGTATGCCGTTTTCAGGATTTGCTTTAGCTTATATGGAATTACATTGGATGCCACTACGGTGGGTTGGATAATTGTAATCATTGGACTACTAACTATGTTTGTTGGGGTAACTATGGCTGTTTTTCAGACAGACGTGATGCGCTTTATGTCCTATCATGCTATATCCCAGATGGGGTATATGTGGATGGGCGTAGGGGTTGGGTTAGCCGTTTTGGGCGACCCGCATGCTTTAGCTACTTATGGGAGAGATGCCATAAGCGGAGGTATCTTCCACATATTAAATCATGCTATGTATAAGCCACTTCTATTCATGACTGCCGGAGCTTTATTCCACCGCACCGGTACCAGAGACCTCAACAAGATGGGTGGCTTAGGCCATAATATGAAGTTCACATTGATACTTTACATAATAGGGACTCTATCCATTGCGGGTATCCCTCCTTTGAACGGCTTTGCTTCAAAATTCTTGATATATGAGTCCGTGTACCAATTCAACCCGGTCCTGGCTGTAGTCGCCATGCTGGTATCCATCATAACTTTGGCTTCTTTCACCAAAGCTTTCCAATCGGCCTTCACAGGGCCGCAGTTACCGGAATATAAGGATGTTAAGGAAGTCCCCAAACCAATGCTAATCGGCATGGGGATTCTGGCCGCAGGCATCATTTTCACCAGTATATTCCCCGGACTAATTGTTGAACGCATAGTCAATCCGGCTACAGATGCGCTGATAAACCAAGCAGCATACGTGAATGGAATTATGGGAGGCGGCATGCCGTGATCGAAAGCCCTTCGGGATTTTGGGGACCTGTAGTCTGGATTATTGCTGCTATCGTGGCTCTGCTTATAGCTTATTTCATTCAACGTAGAGGGGAAAAGGCGTATAAGAAGGGCGTGCAAAGTGAGACATTCCTCATGGGCAATCCTAAATTATCCGAGGGGGAAACACATATCAGGGCTCATAACATATATTGGGGGTTTTTTGAAGGACTAAAAAAATACTATGTCCCTACCATAACTGCACACACAGGGATAATAAACGACCATCTCATTTGGTTAATAGCCGGCATAGCTATAGTTATGATCATACTCTTCGTTGCAGGAGGCATATAAGTGGTTGAGCAAGCGACAAAGATGAAGAGATTAATAAACGCTATCTGGATATTCAACTGGTTTAATTCGTGTGGATTTTGTGAGTTGGTTCCGCTCGTCGGCTCGAGGTGGGACATGGAAAGGTTTGGCATGATTATCACCGGGACGCCGAGACACGCCGACGTTCTATTTATCGCTGGCTACCAGACCCTGAAATCTATAAAAAGAGCCCAGGTGATATACGAGCAAATGCCTGATCCAAAGGCAGTCATCGCTCTAGGCGCATGCACCATGAGCGGCGGGATGTACTGGGACTCATATAATACTGTTAAGAGGTTGGCAGACTATATTCCGGTTAATATCTATATTCCTGGGTGTCCTCCCAGGCCTGAGGCGGTATTCGAAGCTTGTATGAAGATATTCCACCACGTGGGGGCTGTTCCTCCACATGCGAAGAAGTTTGCGAAGGCGCACAAGGGATGAAGGACAAGGGAAATGGCCGAGAGCTTACATAAAGAAAGCAAAGTAATAGAGGATATAAGCGCAAAATTCAAGATTACGGGCAAAGTGCAGAGGGAGCGCAGAGTCTGGGTGACAGTTGATAAAGATAACCTGATAGCATTGTGCAATTTCGCCAAAGGACTGGGATTTGAGCATCTTTCGGCAATTTCTGTGACTGATTGGCCCGAGGAAGGGACATTTGAACTTACTTATCACCTCTGGTCGTACCCGGAGATGATACTCTTGACAGTAAAGACAAAAACAGAAAGGGATAATCCCGTTTGTGACTCGGTCGTTCCTGTATGGCAAGAAAACGCTCAGATACATGAAAGGGAATTACATGAGCTTTTCGGGGTGGAATTTGAAGGCAATGAAGATTTAACTCCGCTTTTCTTAGAGGACTGGGATGGGCCGCCTCCATTCAGGAAAGATTTTGATTGGAAAGAATACGTGAGACAGCAATGTTATGACCAAACAAATGAACGAGAAAGAGCTTATTACGATTGAGCACATAGAGCAAATTATCCCAGAAGACACCGATTATAACTTCTATTTTGGACCAGCACATTCTGGCTCTGGGAATTTCGGCGTGAAGCTAAGAATAGACGGGGAGAAGGTAACGTCTGCCCGTGCTGACCCCGGTTATCTGCA
This sequence comes from Dehalococcoidia bacterium, assembly GCA_030606765.1. Next base: position 6,056 of record JAUWFX010000063.1, on the reverse strand, counting down.
TAGGGGATTTGAAAAGCTGATGGAGTACAGGGTTCCCATGCAGAATGCTGTGTTATCAGATAGAGTCTGTATCTTCGAGGCACTTAATTGGAATCTAGTCCATGCTGAGGCGGTGGACGAGTTGACAGGCGTTGAGATTCCCCAACGAGCCAGATACATAAGAGTGTTAATGGCAGAGCTGTCGAGATTGCAGTCCCACCTCATTTGGTATGGTGCACTGAGCCTCGGCCTCGGTTTTGATACCGGATTTAAGATGGCTTTTGGCTACAGGGACTATATACTGGACCTTTTCGAACTGATAACAGGGGGAAGAGTCTACCCAGCAGGTTACATATGTCCAGGAGGGGTGAGAAGAGACCTGCCTGGTGGGGCTGAAGATAAGATAAGGAGCGTCCTGGGTCAAACAGAAGAGATGATGCAGAAAATGAAGGACTTCGACAATATAGTGTTTTCTGGAAGGACGAAAGGTGTTGGTATTCTAAGCACGGAAGACGCAATCAGGCTGGGGGCAACAGGACCAGTGTTGAGAGCCTGTGGAATGGGGACAGATGTAAGGAAGGACGATCCATATGAGATATACGATGAATTAGACTTTGATATACCAGTTAGGCGGGAAGGAGATGCCTATGCTCGCTATTTGATCATGGGGAGCGAGATGGAGGAATCCGTGAAGATTATAAAACAGGTCCTGGATAGAATACCACAAGGAAACATTAGAGAACCGGCAAAAATTACGCCTCCCTCACGTGTCAAGATACCCGATGGTGAGGTATATGTGCGTAACGAGCTTTGCAGAGGGGAAGGATGTGCCTATATGAGAAGTATCGGAAGGGGAGAACCCTACAGGGTTAAGCTAAGGGGCCCAGATTTCTTGCATATGATACCGGTCCTCGAACATTTGCTAGAAGGGTCCCAAATAGCGGATATCCCGGCTATCTATTGGAGCCTAAACATTTGTCCTGCCGATATGGATAGGTGATGTACGATGAGCATGGTGAAAACGATAAAAGTGTTGTTTGAGACGTTATTTTCTAAGCCGATGACGGTTAAGTTTCCCTACGAAGCTATTGAAATTCCAGAAGACTATCGCGGAGAACATGAGCTTGACATAGACAAATGTGTAAGCTGTGGACTCTGTGCTGAGATATGTCCCAATAGGGCTGTAGAAATGGTGGAGTTACCTGAAGAACACAAAGAGAAATATCCCAAAACCTATCCTCGATTAGATCTTGGGAAATGCTGTTTCTGTGGTCTTTGCCAGGATATCTGCCCGAGAAAATGTCTCAAGCTGACGAAGAACGTGTTTCTTGCCACTCCTGATCCTTCTGCGGTGATTAAGAATCCTATGCCGAAAGGACCGCAATAATATGGTTGTTACCTCCGGGACTGCTCTAGGAGCAGTTATAGGAACGATAGGTCTTGCCGCCTTTGGGATCTTTTGTGGCCTATTATATAAGGGCTTCGATAGAAAAATCAGTGCTCACATGCAGAGCAGGATAGGGCCACCGATAATACAGCCTTTTCTGGATGTGAGCAAATTTATGATTAAGGATTCGGTTCAGCCTGAGAGAGCGCTGACTTGGCTCTATAATGCGGCGCCAATCGTATCTTTGGCTTCCGTGATTACTGTGCTTCTCTACTTGCCTTTCGGTGGGCTGACCTTCACCCCCATACTTTCTGGATACGGAGACCTTATTCTGGTTGTATATCTGCTCATACTTCCCGCGTTGGCTATGGTGGCCGGAGGGTTTGCCTCTTCCTCTCCCTTTGCCACCATCGGAGCGCAACGAAAAATGGTAACCATGATGTCCTATGAGTTCCCACTCGCTGTGGTTGCGATTGCTATTGCCTGGAAGCTAAATCAGCTTTACCCTGGTGAGAGCGTTTTTGGCCTTGCTTTTATCTACTCACACCCGCTGTGGGGCCATGTAGGCCCTGCCGGCATCATAGGTATGCTATTGCTTCTTTTTCCCATAGTCGTGGTTACACCGGGTCAATTGGCTACGGTGCCTTTTGATATTGATGAGGCAAGTCCGGAAATTGCCGAAGGCTTGACAGCTGAGTATTCAGGACGGAATTTCGCTCTTTTCTACCTTGCCGATGCCGCAAAGATGGTGGCAGTAGGCACTCTGACTGTTGCCTTGTTCTTCCCTTATGACCTATCTCCCCTCATTGGTATAAGCGGCCCTATTGGCTCATCTATAGATTTTGTGTTTTTCTTGTTAAAGTTGTTCTTGGTTACAACGTTGACTGTGACCTTGACCAGAGTGGCGGTGGCCAGGTTGAAGATATCTCAAGTTCCCACCATCTATTGGGGTGCTACCACAGCTATAGCCTTAGTTGGCCTTATATTACTCGTGGTACCGAACTAGCATAGCGAAGAAGTAGCTTTCTTGATAGAATCTGAGTTGAAGGATTCAACATGAGTGAGGGTTACGAATGATAAGTCTTCCTTTCTGGAATCCTGTCATTTGCATCATTGCATTTGTAATCTTGATAGCAATGGCCTACCTTTTTAGAAGTCGGGGGCAGAAAAAGTATAAGGAAGGAACTGCTCAAACAGAGATTTTCCTGTCGGGCGAAGAGCCACCTGCTGTAGAGCAAAGACACATAAAGTCCCACAACATATATTGGGGGTTTTTCCAGACACTCAAGCAATACTATGACCCAACTGTAAGAGCGCATACGGGAATAATAAATGACTTTATCATCTGGCTTATAGCCATTACAGCCCTGACTACGGTGATACTGCTTATTGCATCGTTGACTTAGATGAAAAGGAGAGAATATGGGCTTTAACTCTTTCAAAAGAGCGCTGTGGGTCTATCATCTTAATACAGGGTCGTGCAATGGATGCGATATTGAGATCCTGGCCACACTTACCCCCAGGTATGATGTCGAGCGTTTTGGCATAGTCCTCGTTGGCTCACCACGACACGCAGATGTATTGCTGGTTACGGGTCCGGTAGCGAGGCAGATGGCTTCGAGAGTAAAGCGAGTATACGAACAGGTACCCGACCCTAAAATGGTCATCGTAGTTGGCAACTGCGGTATAGAAGGGGGCGTGTTTCATGAATCCTACAATCTGGTAGGGCCAGTAGACCAGATTATTCCGGTGGATGTTTATGTCCCGGGATGTCCGCCGCGGCCGGAGGCCATTATTCACGGTGTGGTCATGGCCTGGGTGAAGCTGGAAAAACTGGTCAAGCAGGAGGTGGCTTAGTGGAGAGGCTTACCCCGCAGGCCATCATCGATAGTTTCGGCAAAAAGCTGGGCGATGGCTTTATCGGCGGCTCGGTCTACGAGCGCGAGATCGCCGTCAAGAAGAATAAGTTCCGCAGCATCTGGGTCGAGGTGAAAAAGAGTGCCTTCCGTGACGCTGTTGACCATATCTGCCACCTCCAGGAATATCCCCACCTGGCCGTTATCTCCTCGAGCGACCTGGGCACCGAGGTAGAGCTCATCTACCACTTCACCATTTACTATGGCCATCATTTGGAGGAGTTGAGCCTGGGACTGCGGGTGAAGCTGCCCAAGATTGACCTGAAGATACCAACGATTACCGACCTCATTCCCGGTGCTATATTTACCGAGCGCGAGACCCAGGAAATGATGGGAGTAGAAGTGGTCGGTATCCCGGATAACAGGCGCTTGTTCCTGCCCGAAGATTTTCCCCAGGGGGTTTACCCCTGGAGGACTGATGAGACAGGACCAAAGGACATGCTTAGAGTCCTGCCTGGGAGGCAGAAAAAATATGGCAATGGATGAGACGAAAACGAGATACACGATACCTGTGGGGCCAATTCACCCTGCCCTGAAGGAACCCATTCGGCTTGACCTTAGCATTGATGGCGAAGAAATTGTGGATGTAGATGTCGTTGTAGGACAGGTCCACCGTGGCATTGAATGGCTTGGCATGAATAGAAATAACCCTATCCAGAACATATATCTGGCTGAGCGGGTATGCGGCATTTGCAATATATGCCATCCCTTCGCATATGTTATGGCTGTGGAGCAGGCTATGGGAATCACTCCCCCGGAGCGGGCTGAATATATAAGGGTCATTATCGCTGAGATGGAGCGGATACATTCTCATCTCTTATGGGCAGGTGTTGCCGCTCACGAGATTGGCTTTGACAGCGTGTTTTATTTTGTCTGGCGTGTCAGGGAAGAAATAATGGACCTGATAGAGTATGTGACCGGGAACCGGGTCACTAAAGCTATGTTTCAGATTGGCGGAGTGAGAAGAGATATTACTGAAGAACAGTTCCCCAGGATTAGACAATCTCTGGATTACTACAAGAGCATATTTGACCAGTTGAAGACTCTGTTTTTGGATGATAAGACGATACGGATGCGGACAAAGAATGTAGGTATCCTGAAGACCGAGGACGCTTTGAAACTGCTTGCCGTGGGGCCCACCGGCAGGGCCAGCGGCGTCCCCAAAGATGTAAGACAGGACCAGCCTTATGGTGGATATGCTGATTTAGATATTAAAGCCATTACCCCTGACATGCTCACCGGAACAGTAGTCGGCGATGTATATGACAGAATAATTGTCCGATTGCTGGAGGTCAAGCAGGCAATTGAAATCATAGAGCAGTGTTTGGAGAAGATGCCACCCGGTCCGATACTGGCACAACCAAAGATAGCGGTGCTTTTAAAAACGCTGACTCAAGCAGAAGGTGAAGGTATCGGGCGAGCCGAAGCGCCCAGAGGCGAGGTTGTACATTATGTCCGGTTGGAAGCTGGCAGAGAGACCTTGTCCACCTGGAAGATAAGAGCCCCTACATATGTAAATCTGATGTCGATACCAACGATACTCAAAGGCGGGCAGATTGCTGACGTTCCAATAGCCTTTGCCTCTATTGACCCCTGTATGTCATGCACTAATAGAGCTATCGTTGTGGACTCAAAAACGAAGAACACATCACTACTTAGTTACAGAGAGTTGCACGAGCTCTCGGTTGAAAAAACAAAAAGGTTGGAAGCCGAATTTGACAGCTAATAGTCCAGCAGACATTGCAGCAATCATTGGCGGCCCGGTCATCGTGGGAGTAGTTGGGACGCTATTTGCTCTGTTGTACCTCGGCATAGACCGCAAGCTGGTTGCCCACATGCAAGGCAGGATAGGACCACCCATAGTGCAGCCCTTCCGCGACATCAGGAAGCTGCTCATGAAGGAAAGCATAATTCCCGATGGTTCCCTTAGTTGGTTGTTCAGGGCGGCCCCAATCCTCTGTCTGGTGGGGTCAGCTATACTGTTTCTCTACATACCCATTTTCGGACAGAAGCCACTTTTTGAGGGCTTCGGTGATGCAATAGTGCTCCTATACTTGTTAGTAATACCTTCTCTGGCACTTGTGGTGGCCGGGTTCGCGTCGAGCTCGCCATATGCCACTGTGGGAGCGCAACGCGAAATGGTTATTATGATGAGTTACGAATTCCCCCTGGCGATGACAATAGTTGCTATTGGCTGGCGTACCAGCTATGTTACTGGTGCCAATCCATTTGCGTTATCTACGATTGCTGCAAATCCGATATGGAATATAGCGGGCCCGGCTGGAGTTGTAGGAACATTAATGTTACTCTTTGTTCTTCTAATGGTTACGCCGGGAGAAGTTGGCAAGATACCATTTGACGCGGCAGAGGCTGAAACTGAAATTGCTGGCGGAATACTGGTTGAATATTCTGGTAGAAACCTTGCCCTATTCTATATCGCAAGCGCAATACGAGCTTTTGCCATGGCGGCTTTGATAGTAGCTTTGTTTTTCCCGTACAATCCCTTGTCTGTAATTAGAAGCGGGGTACCTGCTCTTGCAACGGTTGTGAATGGGCTGTTCTTCCTGGTCAAGGTCTTTGTGGTGATGTTTGTTTGTATAATGTTGATACGCGCTGCCATGGCGCGTTTCAAGATTGACCAGGCAAGTAAAGTCTATGTCGTCGCGATGTCACTCGTAAGTCTTGTCGGTCTGATATTGATATGGGCAGATACGGTAGTGTGAGGCGAAACATATGGGAATAATAAAGATATTGCTAAGGCAGCTCGTTCAAAC
>JAUWFX010000144.1 GCA_030606765.1 Dehalococcoidia bacterium | reverse complement strand
GGCAGAAATATTCTGCTATCTCTTCAGGATAACCCACCCCTTTGAACACTGCCATATTCTTGCCGCTGGAAAAGACAAAGGCTTCTTCCATCTTTGTGTTGATTTCCATGACCCTATCCACAACATAGTCGTCCTCTTATTGCCCGTTGCTTTCCTCGACTTTCACTTCGAGAAAATAACGCCATACTAAGGGAGGGTTTACTATACCGCGCGTTGGCTTAGTGGGCACCTCTTTGGCATCAATTACATGGAACTTGTGCCTGAGGAAATCCTCCACTTTGGCTTGTCCTTCTCGACTCAGATACATTATATGGAAAGCGTAATAGTTAGCATATTCAGGATATAACCCATAAATAGCAAACCCACCACCCAGACCATTGCCTCGAACGTGCATGTTGGCGATAGCTTCTACGACCGGCTTGCCCGAAAACCGATTCCCTGAAGTATCCATCATTCCAAAGATGGAACAAGCATCGATCACCTTATCATCATGATAGAAGTTGTTTATCCGGCTTAATTTTTTCAATTTCACCACTCCAAAGCCAAGTACCTATTCACCAGCAAAGGTTTCCTCCTCAGCTTCGATAGGCAGGAAGGGTTGAAGAATTATATCTGGTGATGGCGCCAGTCGCTCTTGCCATAATGACCGGGGAAAGAATGCCAGGCCAAAATCATCAGCCAAAAGTGACTGTTTAAAGCTCTCTACATTGACCCTGTCCCTCATAAGACCGAAAATTATGCCCGACTTCTCAATATTTCCTACAAATATCATTCCCATTATGAGGTCGTCTTTCAATATGACCTTTTGATATATATTGCCTTCTTGTTTGCTAATAGTTTCGTAGTCGTCGTCGTTAGGTGCTGTAGGCATCCCTGCGGAGGCGATGTCAATTCCAAAATAATTAAGCGAATTGATAGCTGTGCTGCCGGGATATTCAGCTGCAACGCCAGCCATGTTAAAGCCAGCAATTCTACCTCCAACATAGGCATTAGGCCAGATGGGGGTAGGTCTATTCTCCCCGTACACGAAATCGTAAGCTTCAGCTACATCTCCACAGGCATAAACACCTGGGTGGTTTGTAGCCATATGATGATCTACTACTATACCTCGGTTTATTTCTAACTTAGCATCTAGTGCCAGCTCCGGGCGCGGTAATACTCCAATAGCTACCACCACTAAATCGCAGGGTATAGCAGCTCCATTATCCAAAATAACCTCTTCAACCGTCCCTCTCCCGTTGACCTTAACCACAGTCTGCCCTGCAGTGATTTCCACGCCAGCCTGCTTAAGAACTTCTTCAGCCATTAAGGATGCCTGTTGGTCGAGTATGGTATTTAATACTCGCTCTTTCATTTCCACTACTATTACATCAACCCCTCTTTTTATTAGAGCTTCAGTTACGCTAATTCCGATGAGCCCGCCGCCAATAACTACTGCCTTTCTCCTGCTATTCAGGAACCTGTCAATCGCCTTAGCATCATCAAGGTTGGTGAAAGTAAAAACACCTCTCTTGTCACTCCCTTTCATCCTAGGAAAGATGGGTTTCCCTCCTACGGCGAGTAGAAGCTTTTCCCAAGCAATCTGCTCGCCGTCCTCCAACTGAGCGGTCTGGTGATCTAGCTCTAAGTGAGTCACTTTCCTGCCCGGGTGAAAAATAATATTGTTCTGGTCATGGAAGTCGAGGGGACGGAATAATATCTCCTCAAGAGTTCGTTCTCCCGTAAGGTATTTTGAGATAAGAGGGCGTGAATAAGCGGGATAAGGCTCTTCGGAAACGATGGTCAAAGCCCCTTTCTTATCCACCTGGCGTATGGCTTCAGCAGCTCCAATGCCGCCAGCCGAATTTCCTATAATCAAGTATCTGGTTTGCATTTATTTCTAGCTCGTGCCTAGCGCTATCTTCAAGAAATTAGCATACATCTTCAATCCATCCTCACCACTTTTCTCAGGGTGAAACTGAGTTGCGATCAGGTTATCCTTGATTACCATGCTGCACATAGACACACCATAGTTTGTCGTGCCTGCCACCACCGACATGTCTTCAGGCTCAGCATAGAAGCTGTGGACAAAGTAAAAATTGGCTTCATCTGGTATGCCCTCAAAAACAGGATGGGTAAGCCTTTGTTTCACCTGATTCCAACCTATATGAGGGATTTTAAGTCCTTGGGGTAGCCTTCTTACCTTCCCGGGAATTACGCCCAAGCACTCATGCCAGCCTCCCTCCTCAGTTCCTGAAAGCAGTATCTGCAGCCCTACGCAAACGGCGAAGAGCGGTCGCCTTCGTTGTATCAGTTGCCAAATAGCATCGGTCATACCTAGTTTCTCCAAGCTATTCATAGTGTCAGCAGCAGCGCCAACACCTGGCAGGATAACTGCAGCAGCATCGAACACTTCACCCGGCTCGCTTGTTACCCTCGGGTGGTAACCCAATTTCTTGACAGCATTAGCGACACTACGCAAATTTCCTGCACCGTAGTCGATTATGGCGATGAGCTTATCCATATTATTCTTCTTTCTTATCTACACCCAGTACAAGTGCTTCGTTGGGACAATTCAGTACACAGGCAGGTATTTCTCGCCCGGGACAAAGGTCACACTTAATAACAGTTTTGCTATTCAGGTCTCGACTAAGCGCTCCGTAGGGGCAGGCCACTATGCATGTCCAACAGCCAATACACTTTTCCATATCAACGCTGACCATGCCACTTACAGGGTCCTTGTGCATCGCGCCGGTAAGACAAGAATAAACACACCAGGGCTCGGCGCAGTGGCGACATTGAATGGGAAAGGAAATCTCTACATTCCTCTCCACATGCACACGGGGCAAAGGACGTGGAGTCTCTTTTTTAAATGCCTTGATGAGGTCCTTAGATTGGGATTGCTCCACCTGGCAATAAACTTGACATAGGCCACAGCCAATGCAGACCTCTTCATTAACATATACTCTTTTCATACTCCAACTATCTCTCGATTTTTATAATAGACATCGGTAACCGTTTACCTACATTGCCCTCTCTAGAATATTTTGTCAACCACTTGCGATGGCTGACCATACTGACCATATAGGTAACACTAGACTATGGATCTTAGCAGGTTCCATTTCAGTATACTCCACAGGAGCAAGATAGCCAAGTGGTTGGGGCGTACAATTGAAACTGCATTATATCTGAAAGAGGAAACAAGGGCTCTCTTCCTCCCCCATCCATTGTCATTACCGGAGCCGGGACAACTACGCAATTGACTTCCGCTATAACTTGTGGTTTGATAGCAGCCAACTACTCCAAGAACCAAGAGAATCGATGCGTGTTAAAGACCAAGCCATGGTAAGTTGCGGACAGCACCAAAGGTCATACAAATCCCGCTAATAGGAGGCAAAGATGGTTCTTACGAATGAAGAAGTGCTCAAGTTTGTTAAGGCTCAGAGTATTGAAATGGTGGATTTCAAGGTTGTTGACCTAATCGGTCGCTGGCACCACGTGACTATCCCCGCGAGCCAGTTGAGTAAGTCGACATTCACCGATGGTATCGGGATAGATGCCTCTAGCTATCCTGGTTATAAGAAGGTTACAGCTGGAGATATGAAAATAATACCGGACAGTAGTACTCGTATCATTGACCGCTTTCCCGACCTTAGGACGCTCAGCATGGTATGTGATATCTGCGAGCCTGATTGGACACCCTACCTTAGATATCCACGCAATGTTGCCAGGAGAGCAGAGCAATATATGGCCTCAACTCAGAAAGGGGTTGCTCTGTTTAGCCCGGAGCTTGAGTTCTATGTCTTTGATGAGATCAGATATATTTCAGAAACAAACCAATCATCTTATTACATTGATTCTACTGAAGCCTTTTGGAACACAGGAAGACAAGAGAACCCAAATCTGGGATATAAGTTCCCTTCACAGGCAGGATATCACGGCATCTCACCCGCAGACAGCACGTTCAACCTAAGGTCGAAGTTGGTCAAGCTAATAGAGGAATCTGGCATACCAGTGAAATATCATCACCATGAGGTGGGCGCAGCCCAGGTGGAGATAGAGGTGCTACACGATACCTTACTAAGGGCAGCAGATGCGGTAATGCTCATGAAGTATCTAATCAAAAATATTGCCTACCAGAGTGGTAAAGTTGCTACCTTTATGCCCAAGCCGCTTTAC
>JAUWFX010000064.1 GCA_030606765.1 Dehalococcoidia bacterium | reverse complement strand
GCCCTGGAAGAGGCAAAGCTCAATTCGGATAACCACGTCTCCCCGGTAGCCAAATCGCTGGCTCACGGTGCTTTAATGGGAGCGCGGGGCAATTCCGGGGTTATCTTATCTCAATTCTTCAGGGGTTTAGCTAAAGGGCTGGAGGGCAAGACCCATTTCGACGGCGGGGATTTTGCCAGAGCACTGGCCGAAGCATCACAAACTGCTTACAAAGGGATTGTCAATCCTGTAGAGGGAACTATCCTGACGGTACTTAAAGACGCATCTAAAGCTGCTAAAGAAGCAGTTAAAAGTGATGATACCTTAGTTTCGGTATTGGAAGCCGCGGTAAAATCGGCTGAGGATTCAGTAGCCCGGACGCCCAGCTTACTGCCAGTATTAAAAGAGGCCGGAGTGGTAGATGCCGGTGGGCAAGGCTTGTACGTTTTGCTGGACGGCGCCCTTCAATTCCTCAAGGGAGAGTCACATAAGATACAGTATCGGAGGCCCCGCCTGGTTGTTGCCGAGACAGGATTAGTTCCCAGGGCAGCTCAGATGCCCTCCCAGCTGGAAACGCCTTACGGATATTGCACAAATTTTGTCATGGAGGGGCAGAATCTTAATTTAGGCAAAATCGAAAAGGACCTCAAAAAGAAGGGACAATCTTTGATAATTACAGGCGACGATACTCTGGTTAGAGTTCATATCCATAGCTTCGAGCCCGGTGAAATCCTGAGATATGCTACAAGGTTGGGCAAACTGCATGAGATAATTATCAATAACATGGATGACCAGTATGCAGAATTCATCAAGATGCAGAGGGAAAGAATGCCTTCAGTCGATATCGCTACGGTAGCGGTGGCTACTGGAGACGGTTTTTTCGAGCTACTTACTAGTTTAGGCAACATAGTCATTGTTCCCGGCGGGCAAACGATGAATCCCAGCGTTCGTGAGCTCTTGCAAGCTGTGGAATCAGCCCCCTCTGACAACATTATTCTATTGCCCAATAACAAGAACATCATGTCTGCCGCTTCCCAGGTCCAGTCCTTAACTTCCAAAAAAGTGAAGGTGATTCCCACCAGGAATATCCCTCAAGGCATAGCGGCATTTCTGGCTTTCGGTTATGAAATGAATCTAGAGAAAAATGCTCAGGCTATGGAGAAAGCAATAAATAAGGTCAGGGCTATCGAGGTTACCAGGGCAGTGCGCGAGACTTGTCTTAAGGGCCTGGAAATAAGAAAGGGGCAATTTATTGCCATTCTGAACGATGAAGATTTGATAGCCAGGGCTGACAAAGTAGGGGATGTTATCCTTGAAGCCCTCGGCAAAGCGGGAGCCGAAAAGGCAGGGATAGTCACCGTTTATTACGGTGCTGAAATCAAGGGTGCTGAAGCTCAAGAGATAGCTCAGGAAATTCGTGACCGATACCACACCGAGGTCGAGGTAGTTTATGGTGGCCAGCCGCATTATAATTATATAGTTTCCCTGGAATGACGTTAAGTCAAAAATTAAAGATAAAAGATAAAAATGACAAGTCAAAAAGCAAAAATTTGGCCTTTCCGTTTTCCGTCGTTGCGAGGCTGGCAAAGTCAGCCGAAGCAATCTCATGGTGGGGACAGGGGATTGCCGCGCTTCGTTCGCAATGACAAAAAGCGAGGTAAGGAATAGTGGTTAAGGTTGTAACTGATAGCTGCTCTGACATTACCCCGCAGTTAGCCCGGGAGTTTGGGATTACTGTGGTGCCGTTGTACGTCCAATTTGGCAATGAGACCTACCGGGATAATGTTGACCTGAGCACAGAGGAGTTCTACCATAAGTTGAAAACAACTAAGATTCACCCCACCACATCAACGGTCACCCCGGCTGATTTTGCCGAGCTTTTCACTAAATTAGCGGAGGAAACAAAGGAAATCCTGACTATAACTCTTTCTGAAAAGTTCAGCGCCACTTATGCAGCAGCGCTTCAGGGCAAGGCTATGGTCGGCAAAGATTGCCGCATTGAAGTCATTGATTCTAAAGCAGGAGCAGGCGCACAAATGCTCTTAGTCATTTCCGCAGCCAAGATGGCTCAGTCAGGGGCTAATTTGAAGCAAATCGCTGACCGGGTCAGGAGAGCGATTCCCGGAGTACATGTTCTTGTGAGCTTCGATACACTGGAATACCTGAGGAGAGGCGGGCGCATTGGTAAGGCACAGGCTTTCCTGGGTAGCTTGTTAAAAGTAAATCCTATAGTAGGAGTAAAAGATGGTGAAACCTTTCCTATTGCTCGTCCTCGCAACCGGGCTCAAGCCATGGATTTCCTGGTAAATTTTGTTAAGGGGGTCAGCCGGATAGAAGCCGTGGCTATCGAGGATGCCACTACTCCCGACGATTTACAGACATTAGCCGAGCGGCTTAAGGATGTAGTCCCTCTGGAGCGCATCTATCGTTCCAAGGTAAGCCCGGTGATAGGAACTCACGTTGGTCCTCATGCCCTGGCTGTTGCCGTCCTTGAAGCAGAATAGGCTACCCCGATTAACTTTGTACAAAAACCTGGGGTCTCCAAGAGGTTGCGAACCTTTTTGGGTTGGAATAGAAAGTGACAGGCATTGATTCGCTACGAAACGTTCTTGAGCTGGAATGCCGGAAAGGTTACACCGATAAGGCAGTAATCGGCGGCCTGGATAAGTATCTTCACAAGCAGGCCGGACAAATCAGGCAGAGTATCAATAACCCGCAGCTTGTAAGCGGCTTTGATGAACTTAACCTGGCCAATTCCAATTACGGCTCTTACGGCGTGGATGAGCGTAAGAGATGGATAACAAATGTCTTTGGCTGGTTGGATAAGCTGGAAAAGACGACGAAAACGAACAGTGGTCAGAAGTCAGTAGTCAGTAGTCAGAAGGTAGTAGCTAGCCCCCCCCGCCAGAAGCGAAGAGAAGGGCTGGACTCGCCCATAACCGTTATCAAAGGCATCACGCCCAGCGTAGCTAACAAATTTGCCAGGCTCAATGTCAGGGCAATGCTCGATTTGCTTTATTTCTTTCCCAGACGCTATGTCGATTACAGCCGGAGGAAACCCGTCTCTGAACTTATAGAAGGTGAAGAGCAAACTATCATAGGCACAATCTGGCAAGCCAGAGTAGCTACTCTGGGTAACCGGCGAGGCACAGAGGCAATTGTCGGCGACGAGACGGGAAACATTAGAGTGGTCTGGTTTAATCAACCTTACCTGGCAAAAAGCTTCCGTACTAATGCCCGATTAGTAATCAGCGGTACAGTCGGCCTGTTCAAAGGACACAAGGTATTCGAGTCCCCGGAATGGGAATTGCTTAAAGATAAAGAACTAATTCACACCGGGCGCCTGGTTCCCGTCTATCCCCTTACTCAAGGCTTATATCCCAGGCAAGTAAGGAAATGGACCAAGGAGGCTGTCGATGGCTATGTCTGGCAATTAGGTGATTTCCTGCCTTCAGAGATTAAGACCCGCTGCCAATTATTAGACCTTCCCTCCGCAATCGCTCAAGTTCACTACCCCGATGACCTGACAATGGCGGAAAGGGCAAGAGGGAGGTTATCCTTCGACGAGCTATTTCTTCTTCAGTTAGGCGTGCTGGCTAGAAAGCGGGACTGGCAGGAAGGTCAGCCGGGCAATGCCTTTCATATAGACCAGGAAGTTATCAGCAGATTTTTAAATTGCCTGCCTTTCAGCTTGACCCAGGCCCAGGAACGAGTGCTGCAGGAAATTTTAACCGACCTGAAACAAGCAAAAGCCATGTCACGTCTTCTTCAGGGAGAGGTAGGCAGCGGCAAAACCGTAATTGCGACCCTGGCTCTCCTGATAGCTGCTGCCAACGGTTACCAGGGGGCATTAATGGCGCCCACTGAGGTCTTAGCCGAGCAACACTACACCAATATCTGTGGCTATCTGTCCCAGGTCGGCACTCAGGAACAGGGTTCTGAGCCGGGCGAAGGAACTATCAGGTGCTACACAGACTTTCTCTCCAGGCCGCTTACCATCGCTTTGCTCATCGGGAGCCTCAGCAGTAACGAGAAGCAGAGGCTACATTATAAAATCGGGCAAGGTGAAGTGGATATTGTTGTCGGCACCCATGCCCTTATTCAAAAAGAAGTGGAATTCAACAAGTTGGGGTTGGCGGTGATAGATGAGCAACACCGCTTTGGCGTGCTACAACGCTCGGCCCTGCGGCAAAAAGGATTTAATCCCCATGTCCTGGTCATGACTGCCACACCAATTCCTCGAACCATGGCGCTGACGCTCTATGGAGACCTCGACATTTCGGTTATCGATGAGCTGCCGCCGGGGCGACAGGTAGTGAAAACAAAGTGTCTCGAACCACAAGATAGAGAGAAGGCTTACAGCTTCCTCCATCGCCAGGTCAGCAATGGCCGACAAGCTTTCATCATCTGCCCCTTAGTCGAAGAATCCGAAATACTCGAGGCCAAAGCCGCCACAACGGAATATGCGCGACTATCCCGAGAGGTTTTCCCGAATTTAAAATTAGGACTACTCCATGGTCAAATGCCTGGCAATGAGAAAGAGGAGGTGATGCGCCGTTTTCGAGCCGGGGAGCTCGATATTCTGGTGTCAACCTCGGTGGTGGAGGTGGGCATCGACGTACCCAGGGCCTCTGTCATGATGATAGAGGGTGCTGAACGCTTTGGCTTATCTCAGCTCCACCAGTTTAGGGGGCGTGTGGGACGAGATAAAGAACAGGGCTACTGCCTGCTTATCCCGGAAAAGCTTTCACCTGAAGCAAAGGAGCGTCTCCGGCTGATGGAGAAGGTTCATGATGGCTTCGCCCTGGCTGAGAAAGACTTAGAGCTACGAGGTCCTGGGGAATTTTTCGGCACCCACCAGAGCGGCTTGCCCGACCTCAAACTTGCCAAGCTAACCGATTTACGCAGTCTGGAGTTAGTTCGGCAAGAGGCGATAACTCTTTTTCAAAGCGACCCCAATTTAAACAAAGCCGAACATCAACCTTTACGTCAACAATTGAGTCGGGCATGGTCCAGGGGCGCTGAATGGAGCTAAATCCACGCAGGTCTTGCGATTTTGGTGAGAACCCGTTAAATTTAGAATTTAATTTATTAGCATTAATTTGATCATGATCAAGCAAGGACTAGCCAGATGTTTGCAGCAAGCTGTATTGAAGGCACAGCAAGAAGGTGCCCTCGCTTCAGCCGCCTTGCCCGAGGTGCTTATAGAACATCCTCAAAACCCCGAACACGGAGATTTTGCTTCAGGCCTCCCTTTGAAGCTGGCTCGGGCTATGAAGATGTCCCCCATGGCTATAGCCGAAAAGGTCTCTGAGCATATAGTACCACCGCCCCAAATTGACAGGATTTGGATTGCTGAGCCAGGCTTCATCAACTTCACCCTGCGGGAGGACTGGCTGAGTACGGAAGTGGAATCAGTCCTGGCTGCTGGTGAATCGTATGGTGATATTGAGCTAGGCAAAGGTAATAAGGTCCAACTTGAATTCGTTAGTGTCAACCCCACCGGACCTCTTCATGTAGGTCATGGCCGTGGTGCCGTTTTAGGCAGTACCCTGGCTAATGTGCTTACCGTCTCTGGCTATGCTCTAGAAAAAGAATTTTACATAAATGATATGGGCAACCAGATAGATAACTTCGGCCGTTCCCTCTATGCTCGTTACCGGCAATGCCTGGACAAAGAAGCCACCATGCCCCCGGATGGCTACCACGGCAATTACATGATTGACCTGGCCAAAGAAATAGTTCAGGAGCAGGGTGATAGATTTTTATCGTTGCCCGAGAGCGAGGCAGCTTCACAACTGGCGGAGGTTGGGACTGCCAGGATGCTACAAAGAATTAAACAAGACCTCGAGCTGCTAAACGTTGTTTTTGACAATTGGTTCTCAGAAAGAAGCCTTTATCAGGGCGGGCAATATAACAAGGCTATGGAACTACTCCAGGGCGGGGCCTATATTGTCAAAAAGGAAAACGCCACCTGGTTTGAATCGAGCGCCCTGGGCGAAGACAAGGACAATGTCCTGGTGCGCAGCGATGGTTCTCCCACCTATTTTGCCTCTGATGTTGCCTACCATTACAACAAGTTTCTGGAGCGGAAATTCGACCGGGTGATTGATATCTGGGGGGCTGACCATCAGGGACATGTCCCTCGAATGAAAGCGGTGCTCAAGGCCTTGGGATGTGACCCTGAACAGCTTAAGGTGATAATCTGCCAGTTAGTCACCCTGCGGCGTGGCCAGGAGATAGTTAAAGTATCCAAGCGTAGTGGCGATATTATTACTCTACAGGAGCTGGTAGACGAAGTAGGCTCAGATGCTTGTCGCTTCTTGTTTCTCTCCCGTTCCGCTGATAGCCAGATGGATTTCGATATAGAGCTCGCCAAGCGGCAATCAGCCGAAAATCCTGTGTATTACGTTCAATATGCTCACGCTAGAATTGCCAGCATTCTTCAGCTCGCTAAACAGCGGGAGATAGACTGCAGTCAGGGTGATGTTTCTCTGCTTACCACCGAGCCGGAGCTCACCTTAATTCGCCGCTTGATACTCCTCCCCGAAATAGTAGAACAGGTGGCAGTTACTCTCGAGCCTCACCATTTGCCTTACTACGCCCAAGATTTAGCCACCGTGTTTCACAGCTTCTATAAGCAATGCCGGGTTGTGTCTGAAGACGAAGCGCTAACCAAGGCACGTCTCAAGCTGGTCAAGGCAACACAGATTGCCCTGGCCAAAGTCCTTCACCTCATGGGCATGAGCGCCCCGGAAAAAATGTGATTTACCCCTCTCGAGGTCTTGCGACAAGTAGGTGATATCTCAATCTTTGCCGGGGAAGGATAGATTTCAATACAGTATTACTAAAATTCTCAGGTGGAATTGTACTGCTATCCAGAGCAGTTGTCTCCAAGATATAATAATATGAGGTCTGGCATTTACGGAAAGAACTGAGCATGGTATGGTTCGATTCTGACAGATAAGGCAGGCAAGGGATGACAGCTCCACACATATTGGGATTTCTGGGAATTCTGTTTATCATTGGATTCATAGGGGATTACCTTTTCAAGAAAATAAGTTTTCCCGATATATTAGTGCTGCTAGGTTTAGGTTACGTGGCAGGGCCTGTCTTACATATTGTAGACCCGGCCTGGGTAGCCCCGGCAGCGCCAATAATAGCCAATCTATCCTTGGTCGTGATTCTGTTTAACGGTGGTTTGGGCCTTGAGTTTTCCCAAGCTCGAGCCACCGCGCCCAGGGCAATAGCGCTCGCTTTAGTGGGCATCGTGGCCAGCATGATAGCGGCGGCGGTCTTTGTTTACTACGTTCTGGATTGGGAATTGATGAATAGTTTGTTGCTTGGAGCCATCGTGGGCGGCACAAGTCCTGCTATCGTAATGCCTCTTATCGGGCGAGCTAAAGTCTCTCCCGAGACATCATCCCTATTACATATAGAGTCCGCTCTAAATGGCGCCTTGGTGATTGTGATTGCCCTAGTTATCCTGGAAGTTATGACTGCTGGGGCGACTGGGAATATAGGTCCTGTGATTGCTAAAGCTATCGGTATGCGCTTTCTTATAGGACTGGGAATCGGCGGCGCCGCCGGATTTGCCTGGCTTTGGGTGATGACTTTCATAGAAGGCGAGCTATACGATGATATCTTGACTTTAGCTGTCCTTTTCTTACTTTATCTCGCCGTGGAAAGTTTGCAAGGCAGCGGAGCTATTTTCGCTCTCGTATTCGGCCTAATCCTGGGAAACGGCATGGATTTTGCTAGATTTCTGCGCACTAAGAGGACTATCGAGATCCACAATACCATGATGACGTTCCACTCTCAAATATCTTTCATAGTGAAGACATTTTTCTTTGCTTACTTGGGACTGATGATAACCTTTGACGACCCCAACGTAATTGTACCGAGCATCATCCTGTCCTTGGTGCTATTGGCAGTAAGATGCATAGTAGTCCCTGCTATTTCCATAGGTAAAAAGAGCTTGCTTGCCAACACAGGAATACTAGCTACCATGCTGCCTCGAGGTCTATCCGCCGCCGTGGTAGCTGCAATAGTTGCTTCCTCGGGCATTCCCAATGCCCGGCTTTATCCCGAGATAACGATAGTGGTTATCGCAACTACTGTCATAATCTCAGCTGTAGGTATTCCCCTCTTTGCTAGAAAATCGCCGCAGGCGAACAGCGAGACAAAGGGA
The DNA here is from genome assembly GCA_030606765.1 of Dehalococcoidia bacterium. Next base: position 853 of record JAUWFX010000064.1, on the reverse strand, counting down.
AAAGGCGGGACATCGAATTCACCTTGAGCTAGCGCCAGGCGTTACTCCGCCGCCCTTTGCCTCATTATTGCTTGACGTTAAATTGACTTGTGCTATATTATTAAGCAAACCTACCACTCTATTTACCTCACCTTATAGCGGAAGGTTATGTGGGTCGATGGTATACAAGATACAGGCAAAACTAGTCCGCAGGAGGGCGTTCAGGTGTGATCGCTAGATATCGTCTTGGCTACCTGCGGAGGCTCAGCGAATAAATAATATTGTAAAGGAGAATTAAAATGGCTGTTAAAAAAGTTGGTGAAAAATATCGCTGCAATGTCTGTGGCAATGAGGTGACGGTGACCAAGGTTGGCGGCGGCACTCTAGTCTGCTGTGGTCAGGATATGGAATTAATTAGCTCGTAAGGTTTTAAGAGGAGCAAGCAAATGGAAAATGAACAGGCCAGAACGATAGAGGTGCTTCAGCTCGCTGTTCGGATGGAGATAGAGGGTAAGGAGTTTTACCAGCAGGCAAGCCAGAAAAGCAGCAATAAGCTAGCTAAGGAACTATTTCACCACCTGGCTAATGAAGAAGACATTCACCGTAAGAAATTTGAGGAAATATATGAAGCCCTCAAGAGAGGACAGAATTGGCCTGATGTAGAGCCACCATCTGAGAAAGGGAAAAAACTCAAGTCTCTGTTCGCCGAAGCCACTAAAGCACTGGGCAGCAAGATTGAAGTGGCCGAGTCTGAACTTGAAGCTATCAGGGTAGCTATGGATATGGAGATCAAGTCTTATAATTTATATCACTCTCGAAGCGAAGAAAGCACCCTCCCTGTGGAAAAGCGGTTCTATGAGACTCTGGCGGGCGA
>JAUWFX010000026.1 GCA_030606765.1 Dehalococcoidia bacterium | reverse complement strand
GTCTTTTATCCCTGCCTTAGCGGCATCCTCGGGGTTCACCTCAACAAAACCGCGGCGAACCTCATCATTCAGCTTGGGCGTCCTGCGTGTCATAGTTCCGGTATGATAATGGAAAATGCTTCTCCCTGTGGTCAGAACATAGGGATACTCGTCGTCAGGTAATTCCGCTGGAGGCTTAAACTCCACAACCTGGAAATGCCCCAGACCATCAGGGGTGTTGAATTTCTGCAGAAACAGAGTGGGGGTGCCGGGATGATCTTCTGAAGGACATGGCCAGTGAATTCCTCCTATCGTCTTGCCCAGCCGTTCGTAGGTTATACCTTTATATTGGGGAACACAGTTTCTTATCTCCTCAAATATCTCTTCGCTTGAAGAAAAATCAAATTTATCCTTGTAGCCCATTTTCTCCGCCAGGCTGCATATAATCCGCCAGTCAGGCTTGGCCTCGCCAGGCGGGTCAACAACCTTGTTTATCTTCTGTACTCTTCTGTCTATCCAAGTATGAGTACCCTGCCTCTCTACCCAGGTCGCTGCAGGCAATACTACGTGCGCAAGCTTAGCTATCTCAGTGGGAAATATATCCTGAACCACTATGAAACTAGCCTTTTCTAAAGCCTTCTTCACGTTATTCACATCGGGCACTGCCATCGTCGGGTCTCCACCCACAATATAGAGGTAAGGGCATTTATACAGCATGTCTATGTAGGTAATCCCCGGCTTTGTAGGCAGGTTTTCTACTCCCCAAGCCTGTTCAAAGGACTTTGCTGTTTCTTCACCAACGCGCTTGAAACCAGGATAGAAAACACATAGGCAGCCCATGTCACCGGTGCCCTCACCATTTATCTGCCCTCTCATTGAGTTTATGCCGCTCCCAGGCTTGCCAGCATGCCCACAGAGAAGAGCTAGGTTAGCATGATTCCTGACATTGTCAGTGCCAACATAATGCTGCGACATACCCTGGTCATAAAGGATGCAACCCCTCTCTGCCTTGGCATAGGTGATTGCCGCCTCTCTAATCTTTTCCAGCGGCACCCCGGTAGTTTCCTCTGCCTGCTTCAAATCAATTTTGGAGAGAAAACTGCGCAGTTCATCAACCCCGGCCGTCCTTGCGGCAATGAACTCTTTGTTCTCGAGCCCTTCAGCTAGGATAATGCTCATCATGGCGTTTATCAGGGCAGCGTCAGTGCCTGACCTTAATTGCAGGTGAATATCAGCCAGATGCCTTGCCGTGGCAGTTTTCCTGGGGTCGGTATAGATAACCTTAGCTCCCTTGCTTTTAGCTCGGAATACCCTTCGAGCTATCAAGGGGAAGGTCTCTTGAATATTAACGCCGGCGAGAAAGATGCAGTCGGCAAGCTCAATCTCAGGCTGAGAGGTCTGCATTGCCCCTGAACCCATGGCGGGAATTAGGGCAGCCGCTGCTGGAGAATGGCATAGCCTGCCGCAATATTCCACATTATTGGTGCCCATTACCACTCGGGTAAACTTTTGCATCACATAGGCATCCTCATTGCTATTTCGACATGAAGCGATAAAGCCAAAACTTTCCGGGCTGGCTTCCTTTAGTTTGGAGGAGACTAGGTCAAGAGCTTCATCCCAGGATGCCTCGTGAAGAGCACCATTCTTTCTCACAAGCGGCATTTTCAGCCTGTCTGCACTATACAGAAACTCATAGGCATTCTTACCTTTAGGGCAATTAGCCCCCTGGTTTACCGGGTGTTCTTTCCACGGCTCCTGTCCAATTATCTTGCCATCTTTGACTACGAGATATATTCCACATCCGCAGCTACAATAGGGACATATAGTGGGTACATATTCAATGCTCATTTTTGCCTCCTGTTAAGCGGACTGGGACCAAGATTTTTTATGGCCTGGGTAAAACTTTTAACTGTCTCAACCACCTTTAGTCCTTCAGATGCCCCAATCCATTCCAGCCTCACTCTCTCGCTATCGATGCCCACAGCCTTAAGGAAAGGCTTCAACCCCACCACCCTCCGCCTAGCATTCAGATTACCTTTTGTATAATGGCAATCCCCTGGATGACAGCCACAGACCAGAACACCATCAGCCCCAAGGGCCAAAGCCTTTAATATGAAGCGGTCGCTTACCCCACCGGAGCACATCACCCTTATTATCCTGATATTTGGAGGGCATTTGAGCCTGCTCACTCCGGCAAGGTCAGCGCCGGCATAAGAGCACCAATTACAAAAGAATGCCACTATCTTGGGCTCAAATTTGTCCATTGGTACGTCCCAAATTGTTGATACGACTCGCCTGATACATTAGACAGCATGTGGTAAAATGCAAACACAAAGCAATTAGGCTTAATACTGAATGGGCATTATACCCTCTGGGGGTATAGTATGTCAACGGAGCCTGATTCCTCCGGAGGATATAATGGTTGAAGAAACGATATCAAAAGAAGTTCTGTTGAACCGATTGAAAAGACTTGAGGGGCAAGTTCGGGGCGTTGAGAAGATGATCGAGGATAGGCGTGACTGTGAGAGCATTATTACTCAATTGGGGGCAGTGCGCTCGGCAATTGAAGGTGTTGGGGCGCTTCTGCTCAGAAATTATATGAAGCTTTGCTTTGATAACAAAACGCCCGAATGTTCTGGTATTGAGTCTCTGGAGCGGGCTATTGCTATCTGGAGTCGGGTACACATTGGGGATAAAATTTAGGAGATAAAAAGGGTGGCTACAAATCAGATTACCATTATTGGAGAATAGCAATAATCGTTTCAAGGAATCTTTTTTCTTCCGGGAGCAATGATTGAGTCTAAGATTCATGTTTTTGACTCTTTGGCCTCAGACTATGATGCCTGGTTTGAGGAAGAAGGAAGATTGATACTTGCTTCAGAAGTCGAGGCTTTGAGGCAAGCTTTACCTTTGCTACCTAACCCTTGGATCGAAGTGGGAGTAGGCAGTGGTCGGTTTGCCCAGGCTTTAGGCATAGATATTGGCTTAGACCCATCGAGCAAACTTCTGGAGATGGCTGGAAATAGGGGCATAAGCGTGCTCTTAGGCAGGGGCGAGGAAATGCCATTCAAGGATGGTGTTTTTGGAACAGCTTTCTTCATTGTTACTTTATGTTTTGTTGATTCACCTAGGGAGATTTTGAGCGAAGCTGCCCGTCTCCTCAAAAATGGAGGCAAAGTGGTATTGGGCTTGATATTGAAGGAAAGTCCTTGGGGCCAACTTTATCAAAGGGAGAAGGAAACGGGACATCGTTTCTACAGCCATGCTATGTTCTATAGCTATGGTGAACTAGATGTGCTTTTGAAGCAAGCTGGCTTTTCTGTTGAGCAGATTGCCTCGACGTTGTTTCAGAGCCCTGGTGAAGTAAAACATATTGAACTACCGCGACAGGGTTTCTTTGCTGATGCTGGTTTTACTGTAATCTTGGCGGGTAAAACCACTGCCCAGGAAATAGCATAACATGGCCAGCCCTACTACTCCCGGTCGTTGCCACCCTGCTGGCCAGAAAAGTTGTTTGGAAAAGGAGATCGTTCGCCTGATGCCATTTTCTGCAGGTCAGGCGAGTCTGCCTTGGCTGGCAATGTCGAGTGAAGTTACCGAGGTAGGCAGACGAGTTTTGTTTATTTCTGTGAGTCATGTTGTGGGTAAACAACGAACCCTCTTTGGGTTGTGAACTATGTGACTAATGATATAATTTGAAGAATCAGTAGCTGAGTTAGTAAGAGTTAGGGCAGTCTGATGGAAGATAGGTATAGCCTGGAATTGAAGCCCATCGGGATAATCCATTCTCCCTTCAAAAATACAGGGAAAGCCCCCTATCAGGGGTATAAAAATGAGGAGATTTCTCGGATAGAGGTATTTAAGGAATTCGAAGAAGGCTTAAAAGACATTGAGGGATTTTCCCATATTATCGTTATATTTTGGTTTCATAAGTCTCAGGGATATCATCTGTTGGTTAAGACACCCTGGGACGATATTTTACACGGTCTCTTCACTACCAGATCACCACACAGACCTTGTCCCCTGGGGTTGACTGTAGTGGAGCTGGTTGCCAGGGAAAAGAATATCCTCAAGGTGAAAGGACTGGACGCCATAGACGACACCCCCCTGTTAGACATCAAGCCATATATTCCTCCAATAGACGAGGGGTCGGTTGTGAAACCTGGCTGGCTTGAAGGCAAGCTGGGAAGGGAAAGATGCTGACAGCAACTCATATCCTTATATTGCTGGCTGCAGGGGCAGGCACTGGTTTCGCCAGCGGACTGCTGGGAATTGGTGGCGGAGCCGTTATGGTTCCCGTCAGTTACTGGCTTATCCTGGCTATGAATGTCCATCCAGATATTGCCATAAGAATAGCCTTCGGCACAAGTTTGCTGGTGATTCTGCCCACAGTCATAAGCGGGAGCTGGAGGCATAATAAGAAGAAGGCCGTTCGCTGGAAAACCGCCTTAGTTCTAGGCTCATCTGCCCTGGTAGGGGGCTTGGTTGGGGCTAGCCTGGCGGCTCATCTTCCTGAAAAAATACTAACGGTAGGCTTTGGTGGACTGATTCTGGCTATTGCAGTATGGATGGGCCTGGGAATAATGCCGAAGTTGGGAAGAAAGGATGCGGAGCCACGGGAAAATCTCGCGCTTGTAGCTGCTTGCGGTTTTCCTATAGGCATAGTAAGTGGCTTGACTGGGCTTGGCGGCGGTGTACTAATAGTCGCTGTGTTGGTGTTAGCATTGAACTTTCCCATGCACACTGCCATAGGAACATCGGTGGCTTCAATAATACTTGCCAGCCTTGGTGGTATTGTTGGCTATATCGTAAACGGACTCGGGGTATCTGGATTGCTGCCCTATTCCCTAGGCTATGTGAATCTGCCCATATGGTTATGCCTGGCAGCCACCAGCATACCCGTGGCCCAGCTTGGAGCCCGGGCAGCACACGCGCTGCCAGCGAAACCGCTAACGTATATCTTCATTGCTTTCATGGTCTACGCAGGCCTAGAGATGCTTGGGGTTCTTGACTGGATACAAGGTCTCTAGCTCCAATAGGCACCCAGAATCAGCAAGGGCGCCTACCAGTCTACCAGAGTATGCTGCATATGGGTTTCAAAAACTCTAACTGAGCAGAGTAAAGGCAGGCAAGGAGCAGTAGCCCCAGAATTATCAGTATTGCTGCACCTACTGGCCTGAAATACTTCGCATAGCGGTCTCCCAGGCCGGAAGTCATAGCAATGGCAGCCGAGCCGAAGATAATGAGGTCGTCGAGCATAAACGCGGCAACATACAGCAGGATGTAGCCATAGTATTGGAAGGTGGTGAGACTAGCCAGAGATAGAACGTGAGTGAAAATCGCCGGAACTGCCGCGGAACAGACGAATTCGATGGAATTTACCAAAAAGGCCAGAGCTATAATTCCCGCTATCGTTCCCAGGGTTAGGGGGGAAGACACAATCTTCTGTATTCTGGTCATCGTCTTTTTTCGGGATTCTTCGCCTGTAACTTCACAGACAATGGCGCCTTTTGTCTCTATGAATCCCCTTATCTGCAATATCCCTCCACCCAGAGCTACCAATCCAATCACAGTCGTCACTGGCTTGACATAACCGATGAGCAGGAAAGCCTTGAGCCACAGTGTCATAAACAGAAAATACAGGACTCCTGAAGCCAAGACAAAAGAGCCGACTATCAGCCATATTCTTTTTCTATCTCTCAAGGTCGCTATCAAGGCTATAAGATAAACAAGTACCCACATAGCACAGGGGTTGAAGCCGTCCACAAGACCTAGAATTACTGCTAAAGCTGGAAGCGAATAATCAGCAGGTACAATTTCCCCTATGATGGGCAATACGATTCCATCTCCAGGCTCTTCACCTGCCGGCGGCGGGCAGTTCCCCGCCAGACATTGCTGCAAAGCTTCCTCAATCGCTCTGCCCGTTGTTTCCTCGGAGTCCCAACCACCAAATACTTGATTTCCGAAGATTGTTATTGGAAAGACTGGCTCGTCTTTCACCCCTAGCTCTTCAAGCTTCTCAGACAATCGGGCAGATCCTGCAGGTGTAGTGGCATCGTGTTCAATAATTGAAATTGAAGGGTATGTATTGGCTAACTTTCCATTAAATGGCTCTTGTTCTTCACAGTGTGAACAGCCGGGGATATGGAAGAAATAGACCTCAAAACCTTCATCGGTAGTTGACGTTCCCTGACTCGTGAATCCGATAACTATTCCCAGGATTATCAGGGATATAATCAGGTATCTCTTGAAGCGGTCCTGGAAAGTGGTTTTTAAAAAATTGGTCACCCTGTTGGACATTGACAAATGCCACCTCACAATAGTCTCTCCTGTTCAGGATGCTCTATATGAGAGGCACACGGTGTGCAGGTCGTCATTTGGAAGACTATGTCCTTAGCTAGAATCGCTATTTATCTCCTAACATTACCAATCCACACATGAGTCGCAAGGCACTACCTCGAAAGCTATGCTCTTCCTGACCCAATTACCTAGGTCATCAAACACTTTTACAGTGACCGTAACGTCGCCGTCTGTATTTGGGGCAGTCCAGGTAATCATAGAGCCCTCCCCGGAAATCTCGCCGCCATCGCATGACCATTCGTAAACCAGTTCGCCGCTCGTGTTTGAAGCAATGCACTCGATATCGTAATCGTATGTTTTCGCGACCTTGTACCCAGTAGTGGTTTCTTTCAAATATTGGTGCTCGGCAGTAACAATCAGGTCCTCAATAATTGGCGGAGTACCATTAGACGCAATGAGAGCTATCAATCCTGTGGCTTCCCTACCCTGACTATCATTAACCACAACTGTGATGTTGTACATACCAACTTCTTCAGGAGCAGTCCAGTTGACAACCGCGCCCATGCCTAGAATATCTCCTCCGTCGGTTGACCATTCATAGCTCAGCTCATCACCCTCAGGGTCTTCGGCATCACACGTCACCTGGAGACTACCCGAAGGAGCGGTCCAATCTGCCTCAGCTTCCAGGCTGGTGATAACTGGCCGACGGTTGACCGTGCAAGATGAGGTCAAGAGCAGCACTGCTGTCGCCACAATTAACATAATTGCCAGGCATCTTTTTTTGTTCATCAGTTTCTCCCCCCGGAGATTCCTTCGCTCAAGTTTGTATCCAGGGAATCATATATATTACCACTCTTATAATGATGATGGAAACTATCGGTTGAATGACTTTTCAGGCATCTTCTGTATGAAAGGCACATGGTGTGCGGGTCGCCACTTGGAAGACTATGCCCTTAGCTAGAATTGCTATTTATCTCCTAAGCTTATCCAAAAGTACATGACGTACAAGACGCCACTTTGAAAACTATGCTCTTACTGACCATATTACCAGCGATATCAGACACTATTACCGTGACTGTTGTTCTCTCAAGTGACTCATCCGGGGCAGTCCAGGTAATCATAGAGCCCTCCCCGGAAATCGCGCCATCCTCGCATGACCAATTATAAGATACTCCGACGCTCGTGTCTGAAACAGTGCACTCAATATCGTATTGTTTTGTTCTCCCGACCGTGTGGGAGGCTGGTTTCCAATATTTGGGCTCTTTGGGAGTAACAATCAGTTCTTCAATAGTTGGCGGAGTACCAGTTGCCACGCTGAGAGATACAGACCTTGTGTCCTCCCGACCATGACCATCCCTAACCACAACTGTGACGTTGTATATGTCGACTTCTTCGGGAGCAGTCCAGATAACTTCATGTCCCGTACCGGTAATATTACCTCCGGTGGTTGACCACTCATAGCTCAGCTCGTCGCCATCAGGGTCTGAAGCATCACACGCCACATTGAGACTACCCGAACGAAGTGTCCAGTCTGCATCGGCTACCAGGCTGATAATGGTTGGCGCCCTATTGGCTCTCACTTCGATGATTACATATTTCATGGCTTCACCACCGCGGCCATCGGTCACCGTGACTGTAACATTGTAGGAGCCTGCAGAGTTAGGAGCGGTCCAGGTAACCGTCGCTCCTTCCCCATTTATTTCGCCTCCGCTAGCCGACCAGTTATAGCTTAGCCCGTCGCCATCGCGGTCTGAAGCATTACACGCAATCTGGCAGCTTCCCGAAGGAATAACTCTCTCCGGCTCGGCTTGCAGGCTGGCGATAGCTGGCCGATGGTTGGCTAGCATCGTGTCAAATAGGATTGCAAGTAGCACTGCTGCCGCCACGATTACAATAATTACCAGCCATCTTTTTTTGGTCATTAGTTTCTCTCCTTTTAAACCCCTTTCGTTCAAGCCTGTATCCAGGGCATCACATATATTACCATTCTACCAAAATACACATGATTCACAATCCACCACTTCGAAAACTATGCTTTTCCTGACCCAATTACCCGCATCATCCAACACTTTTACCGTGACTGTAACGTCACCAGCCGTATTCGGGGCAGTCCAAGTAACCAAGGAGCCCTCCCCGGAAATTTCGCCGCCATCGCATGACCATTCATAAACAAGTTCGCCGGGTTCGTCGTCCATATCTGAAGCAATGCACTCAATATCATATTCTCTTGTTTTCGCAGCCTTGTACCCAGTAGTGGTTTTTTTCAAATACTCGTGCCCTTTGGCAGTAACGATCAGGTCTTCAATAACTGGTGGAGGACCATTTGACGCAAAGAGAGCTATCGATTCTGTGTCTTTCCTACCCTGACTATCACTAACCACAACTGTGATGTCGTACATGCCAACTTCTTCAGGAGCAGTCCAGATAACTTCAGGCCCCGTGCCAGTAATATTACCTTCGGTGGTTGACCACTCGTAGCTTAGCTCACTGCCATCAGGGTCCGAAGCAATACACGTCACCTGAAGACTATCCAAAGGAGCAGTCCAGTTTGGTTCAGCTTCCAAGATGGTGATAAGTGACGCCGCGCAAGATGAGGCCAGGAGCAGCACTGCTACCGCCACAATTACCAGGCATCTTTTTTTGTTCATTAATTTCTTTCACCTGTATCCAGGGCATCAACATATATTACCACCTTGATATCTCTTCACTATACAGCCGAAATCACCTTTATTTCGTCTCCTACCACCGTGTCCAGAAAGTCACACGCGCTTCCGTCTCTTAGCGATACCTCAAGATAACCGCTGCTGCCCGTGATAGCCATTACCCCTTCATTTTGCGCGTAGTAACTGCTGATACCTTGAATACAGTGCCCAGCCACTTCAACCAAGACATCTTTTCCAGGCAAATCATTGTTTTTAATATTTGTAATCAATGTACCAAAGCGGTCAATATGTAAGACCCGACCAACTAAATTACCCTCTGGATCAAGAGACGGCTTTGGTATAGAGAGGACGTACAGGGACCTGATTTTCTCCCCGAATTCATAAAAGGAAATGCCTAGAGAGAGGCCGGCAGCCACGGGGGCAAAAATATCTCTTCCATGGAAGGTAGGGCTAACTGGATGTCGCCAGAAGCGAGGGTCGGTAATGGCTACAGCTTCAAGGCCTGTCTTAAATACTATCTCTTTGAGGTCATGAGTATGTTCGGTTAATGAGCGACTTTCAATGGGAAATAAATCATCAATTATATAGCTAAGGATGCCATTATCGGGGGCAACGAAGAGGGCCGCAGGTGTTTTCAGTATTATCCCCTGACGCTCACTACCTACGCCGGGGTCAACAATAGCCATATGAATTGTTTGCTTAGGGAAGTAGCGATAAGCAGTACCAAGTATGAAAGCAGCCTGAAGAATATTCTGCGGCTCGATAGAATGGCTGATGTCTATGATATGAGCTTCAGGGTTAGTGCTTAAGATAGCGCCTTTCACAGCAGCAACGTAAGCATCATCATAGCCAAAGTCGGTAGTCAGGGTTATTATGAAACTCATCTATAGATACTAAGCCTGAGTAGCGACTAAAACAGCAAAAACGACAAGCAGGACAGCTAAAATTATGGTCAGCTTGAAAAGGGTGCTTTCTATCCCTCGTCGCGTGCGATACACTGAATCAGCTTGACCAAAGATACCCCCTATACCTCCACCACGCAACTGAAATAGTACAGTGGCAATTAAGGCTATTGCTATTAGTATCTGGGCGATAGAAAAATAAGAAGCCAATTTATTTCCCTCCTAGCTCGTGTATAATAATCTCTCTCACCACGCCTGGATTAGCCCTTCCTCTGGTAGCTTTCATTACCTGCCCTATAATGAACGTCAAAGCTTGTTGTTTGCCAGAGGTATAATCTGCTACTGCCCCGGTATTATTGGCAATCACTTGTTTCACCATTTCCCTTATTTCACTGGCATCGCTAATCTGGCTGAGTTTCTTTTCTGTTATAATCTCGCCGGCTTTCTTGCCACTGTGAAACATCTCCTCAAGCACTGCTTTGGCAACCGGTCCGCTTATAGTGCTATTATCTATCAAGCCAAGCATTTCTGCTAGATGTTTCGGACTTATTCTAACATTTTCAATATCAGTGTTGGTAGCGTTAAGCAGCCGGCTGAAATCTCCTAAAAGCCAGTTACTAACCGTCTTTGCCTTGCCATGGTCCACCAGCTTAACGCAGTTCTCAAAATAATCTGCCATGGCCCTGGAGCTAGTTAGGATATTAGCATCGTACAAGGACAAGCCATATTGGGTCATAAATCGGTCTCTGCGTGCTTCGGGTAATTCAGGGATTCTTGCTCTGATTCCCTCTATCCAGGCCCGGTCCAAAACCAGGGGAGGCAAATCGGGTTCGGGAAAATACCGGTAATCCTCAGCGTATTCTTTAGTTCTCTGGGTCACTGTTATGCCTGTTTCCTCTATCCAACCTCTGGTTTCCTGTACCAGCTCTCCACCTTCCTCAAGCACCTTTCTTTGCCGCCGCGATTCATATTCCATGGCTTGATAAACAGCTTTGAAGCTATTCATGTTTTTAACTTCCGCCTTGGGCAAGAGCTTCTTACTATTTGATGGGCGTATGCTTATGTTGGCATCACATCTAAAGCTTCCTTCCTCCATATTAGCGGTGGACACTCTCAGATAACGCAAGATATTGTGTAACCTGATAAGATAATCCCGAGCCTCCTCGGGGGAACTTATTTCGGGCTCGCTAACAACTTCCATCAAGGGCACCCCGGAGCGATTGACGTCTATCAGACTGCAATCCCCCCTGTGCCACAATTTAGCGGTATCTTCTTCGAGATGCACCCGGGTGATATTGATTCTTTTCCTGGTACCGTTACTATCAATGGTTAGCAAACCTCTTTTTCCAATGGGAGCATCATATTGGGAAATCTGGTAACCTTTCATCAGGTCAGGGTAAAAGTAGTTCTTACGGTCGAATTTGGTATATTCGGGGATGGTGCAATTTAAAGCCAGGGCAGTCATTACTGTATATTCTATTGCTTTTTCATTGATAGCAGGGAGAACGCCGGGCATACCCAGGCAGATGGGGCATACGTGGGTATTAGGAGGAGCGCTGGCATAATCGGCACTGCAGCTACAAAACATCTTACTCTTGGTTAATAGCTGAGTATGAACCTCCAGGCCGATGACGATTCCATAGGTCATAGCTTTAACTCAGTATAGCAGTGTTGTCAGGCAAGGGCAAGGAGCAATTAACTTGACCTACACTCAGGGCATTGCTAGAATTAAATTTGGGGATATAGCTCAATTGGGAGAGCGCTGCGTTCGCATCGCAGAGGTCGGGGGTTCGAATCCCCCTATCTCCACCAAGAAATTCTGGAAAGATGGCTGGAGTGCCCTTCGGGAAACCGAGCTAACGAAGGGTCTCTCTGGAAATGTAGTCAAGGCTTTTTGTTAGTATAAAAATCAGAAAAGCTTACGAAAGACCTGTGACACAGCGAGGGTTTTGGTGGTGGCGTGCCCCTGTAGCTCAGAGGATAGAGCAGCGGTTTCCTAAACCGCGTGCCCGGGTTCGAGTCCCGGCAGGGGTACCACACAGACTAACTGTCTTAAAGTCTTCATACATAAATGTGACAAAATGTGAAGTTGTTACTTTCAGATTTTGTGAAGTGCAACAATTTGCCAAATCTGTATCATTACTTGAGGTGATTTAACCACTGCTGGCGGAACTTGTTGACCCTGGGAGAAATTACCATCTGGCAGTATCCTTGCTCAGGATGTTGAGAAAAATATCCCTGGTGGTAGTCTTCTGCAGGATAGAACGTATGCAGGGGAACGATCTTCGTGACGATGGGTCTCTTCCACAGGTGAGCTGTATTGAGTCCTGCAAGAAGCTCCTCGGCAATGGCTTTTTGCTGCTCGCTGTGATAGAAAATTACCGAACGATACTGTGTGCCTACATCCGCACCCTGCCGGTTCAGTGTCGTTGGGTCATGGATAGAGAAGAAAATCTCCAGGATTTCCCGATACGATATCCTTAAAGGGTCGAACCTTACCTGAACCGCCTCAGCATGACCAGTTTTACCACTGCAGACCTGCTCGTATGTTGGATTAACAGTGGCGCCACCGGTGTAGCCGGAAACAACGTTCTCAACACCGTCAACTTCTCTGAAAACCGCCTCGATACACCAGAAACAACCGCCGGCGAGGGTAGCAACTTCCAATGAGGCTGCCTGGTTCATAGTTGGTCATTGGATACGAATTTCAGCGCAAGGCCGTTCATACAATAGCGTTTGCCGGTCGGTGGCGGACCATCATCAAACACATGACCTAGGTGTGAGTCACAACGGGCACAGAGGATTTCCGTTCGCATCATTTCCAGACTCATATCAGGTTGTTCTACCACGTTCAACGGTGAGATTGGCTCATAATAACTGGGCCAGCCTGTCCCCGATTCGAACCTGGTGGAACTACGGAAAAGGTCGGTGCCACAGCGTACACACTGGAAGATACCCGGTTCTTGGGCAGTATTTAAAGGGCAGGTACCCGGAGCTTCCGTTCCTTTCTTGGTAGTGATTTCATACTGCTCCTCGGTCAGTAACTTCTTCCAGTTCGCATCCGACTTCTCGATTTTCTCTACCGTCACCACCTTATTTTGCTTGGCATCATAAATCTGTACGGTTGTAATCTCTGCACTTCCTTCTAAGTATTATACATTAAATATATCTCCCAGAATGTGCGAACATCATATGGATAAGAAACGAGCCCCGTATTTCTAAACCTTGTGTTTTGATATAATTACAATAATTGAGGGGTGTAGCTCAGTTGGCTAGAGCAGCGGTCTCCAAAACCGCAGGTCGCGGGTTCGAGTCCTGCCACCCCTGCCAGGCCGGGGTGGTGGAATAGGTAGACACGCCATCTTGAGGGGGTGGTGGGCGCAAGCCCGTGGGAGTTCAAATCTCCCCCTCGGCACCAAGGTTAGCTTGCGGGAACTAAGAAAAGGCGGTAAAATTTATTCAGAGCGGAAGTAGTTCAGCGGTAGAACGCTTCCTTGCCAAGGAAGAGGTCGCGGGTTCGAATCCCGTCTTCCGCTCCAGTAAGTTTGCTAGTCGCGGCGGTGTAGCCAAGAGGTTAAGGCAGGGGTCTGCAAAACCCCCATGCGGCGGTTCGAATCCGCCCGCCGCCTTCTTGAGTTATCAATTGTCATGCCGAGGTGGCGGAATGGTAGACGCGGCGGACTTAAAATCCGCTTCCTGCAAGGGAGTGTGGGTTCGAGTCCCTCCCTCGGCAGTAAACTAACCCCACGGAAATTCAAAATCAAAGGTTAAAAAGACGTAGTTCTGGCATTTGGGCATTCGGATTTCGACATTCGGGTTGCTTTGAGGCAGTGCTAGCCCCATCCTGTCATTGCGAGGAGCGAGATTTCTCGCCTAGCTTCGGAACGGGCTCCGCAATCTCTGGCCCCACCTGTCTTTGCGAGGAGCCGCAGGCGACGAAGCAATCTAGGTGGGGTTCTCAAGCGCCGGGGATTGCCACGCCCCAACAAGCCGGGGCTCACAATGACAAGAAGCGAAGGGCTCGTAAAGATAGTACTTTTCTCTCATTGACTTCTGTAATATTGCCAATTATACTTTTCTAAGTACTTAAACGGAGGCAAGACATGGCAAAAGCCGATAAAGAGGTAGAAGCAACAGAAGCCCCCCAAGCAGTAAGTGACATGGAGAAAGATGAGAGGGCGATGAAATTGGTGGCGGCAATGCTGGAGGCAAAGATCGTTGATATTAAACCCCAGCTTGATTTCACCACTGAACTGGGATTCATCTATCCAATCGTTGAGCAATCAGTAAATGTAAAAGGCAAGGAAGCATTAGAGATTGTGAAATCCCTGACTGATAAGGGTATATTGAAAAGGAGCTTCTTTGACAGGCTCCTCCTTTGTGCCCGGTGCCAGTCAATAAATTTAAG
>JAUWFX010000162.1 GCA_030606765.1 Dehalococcoidia bacterium | reverse complement strand
GGTACCGGCAACTACAGTGTCACACGCATTGTATCCGGTAAAGCAGCATCTCAAGACGGCTCTGCTGAAGGAGTTATTAAGCAAAACCAGAACAGAGTCGGTGCTTATCTTTACGCGTACCAAGCACCGTGCCGAGCGCGTTGCTCAGCAACTGATAAAAGCAGGCTATCGAGCGACCTCATTGCAGGGTAATATGCCTCAGCCCCGGCGTCAGGCGGCGCTGGATGGCTTCCGCGACGGCTCATTCAAGATCCTGGTAGCAACCGACATTGCCGCTCGTGGCATCGATGTTCTGGAGATTTCACACGTCGTTAACTACGACATGCCCGACAGCACGGATGCCTACACTCATCGCATCGGCCGTACCGGACGAGTTGGCAAAGCTGGTGATGCATTCACTTTAGTGACGGGTGAAGACACGGCCATGGTGCGCTCTCTTGAGCGCCTTCTTAACCAACCGTTAGAGCACAGGACGCTAAAAAGCTTTGATTACACAAAAGCCTGCACCAGTTAGCGAATACATCCGGCCCCTGCGCCAACCAGGACGGCACGCAGTACGAAATGGGCGGGTAAAAGTAACTGTCACCTGAACAAGGCTATGAATTATCGCCATGACATAAGAAATATCGCTATTATTGCCCATGTAGACCATGGGAAAACTACCCTGGTAGACGCTATGCTCAAGCAGAGCAAGGTGTTCCGGGATAACCAGGTAGTCGGCGAGCTGATAATGGACAGTAATACCCTTGAGCGTGAAAAGGGGATTACTATTATATCCAAAAATACAGCCGTGCTCTATAAAGGGGTCAAAATCAATATCATCGATACACCAGGGCATGCCGATTTCAGCGGAGAGGTAGAGCGCGTCATCAGTATGGCTGACGGTTGTCTGCTTCTGGTGGACTCTATAGAAGGTCCCATGCCCCAGACCAAGTTCGTGCTTCGCCAAGCTATGGCAAAGGGTCTGAAATCCATCGTGGTTATCAATAAAACAGACCGGGACAATTCACGGATAGCGGAGGTAATCCGGCTCACCCAGGACCTGTTCCTGGAGTTAGCCAGCAGTGCTGACCAGCTTGACTTCCAATTATTGTATGTCAGTGCGAAGGAAGGTATCGCCGTAACCGAACTAGGGATGAAAGGCAAGGATATCTTTCCTCTCCTTGATTGCATATTGGAAAAAGTGCCCCCGCCTCAAATTAATGGCGGTTCGTTTCAAATGCTGGTTTCCAACCTGGCCTACGACAGCCACAAAGGTAGAATAGCCATCGGCAGAATCTGGAGAGGCAGAATCGCTCCTCGTGATTCCGTAGCCGTTATGATTTCTGATGGCACGGTAACCCACCATAAAATCGGTGAAATATTTACTTATCTCGGGCTTAAACAAGTGAAGGTAGAGGAAGCCGAGGCTGGTGACATAGTAGCTGTGACTGGTCTGGGAAAAGTCAGCATTGGCGATACCATTGCCAGTTTGGACCTGCTGGAAGCTCTACCACGTATTGAGATTGGCGAACCAACGATAGAGATGACCTTCGGGGTAAATACCTCGCCGTTCAACGGCCGTGAGGGGCGTTTTTGCACCACCCGCCAGTTGCGGGTAAGGCTCTACAAGGAACTGGAGACTAATCTCAGCCTCAGCGTACAGGATATGGACAGTCCGGACACTTTTTTGGTAAGAGGCAGGGGAGAACTGCATCTGGCTATCCTGATTGAGACCATGCGCCGGGAGGGTTATGAATTTGAGGTCTCCAGGCCTGAAGCTATAACCAAGATAGTTGACGGCAACCTTGTGGAACCCGTGGAGGCTCTTACTATTGATACAAAAGGTAAATATGTTGGAGTTCTAACCGAGATGCTAAGCAAGCGGCAGGCTCAGCTTACTGATATGCACAATGATGGGCATGATAACATACGCCTAGAATTTCATATCTCCACAAAAGGACTTATTGGTTTCCGCAGTGCTTTTCTTACAGCTACCCACGGTGACAGCATCATGAATACCATTTTTCTTGGATATGAACCATGGCAAGGCGGAATCGTCACAGTCCGTGGCGGCGTTCTAGTAGCCTCAGAGCAGGGCACGGCTATAACGTATGGCTTAAATAACGCGCAGGGGCGTGGTCTCACCTTCATCAAACCGGGAACTCCAGTCTACGAGGGTATGATAGTAGGAATGCATGCACGGCTACAGGACATACCCGTCAACGTATGCAAGGAAAAGAAGAAGACCAATATACGCTCATCTACTTCCGATATTGCCACAAAGCTGACTCCTCCCATTACATTTAGCCTAGAGCAAGCCATTGATTTCATTAATAATGATGAGCTGGTAGAGGTTACTCCCGAGAATATCAGGCTGAGGAAGAAGTTGTTGATTCATGCACAAAGGTTGAGGAACATAGCTTCTCCACAGCGAAGCATAAAAGTATAGGCCCTGGCATCCCGTTTCCCTTCCGGTACGACACTTCACACAGTATGCCTGGATTCTGCTCACCCCCTTTCTTCATGGAGAATATAACCTATTCCTCACAACATGTCAGTAATCTGGCTTTGTGTTGCCTCTTAAGAAGGTTCCTTTTTT
>JAUWFX010000108.1 GCA_030606765.1 Dehalococcoidia bacterium | reverse complement strand
AATACCCTTGTAGGAAATCCTATTATTAAGGGGGCTAAGGTTGTGGCTACTTCTTTAGGGGAAACTAAGGGAGAAAAGGTTATCGTATTTAGATATAAGTCCAAAGTTCGCTACCGAAGCAAGAGGGGACACCGCCAGACTTATACTAAAATATTGGTAAACGAAATTATTAAGGGTAAAGGAGAATAGGCATGGCACATAAAAAGGGCGGTGGCAGCACAGCTTATGGGCGGGATAGTCAAGCTAAGCGCTTGGGAGTGAAGAAGTATGGTGGAGAACAAGTTCGCGCTGGAGCTATCTTGGTTCGGCAACGTGGGACTCGTATACGGCCGGGAAACAATGTTGGCCTGGGGAGAGATTATACCCTCTTTGCCTTAATAGACGGCTATGTTAAATATGAGTCGGCAACCAGATACAAAAAGAAGGTGAGCGTTTACAAATGAAGGATAAAATCCATCCTAAGTATTATGATAATGCTAAGGTGACTTGCCTTTGTGGTAATACCTTCACCATTGGTTCAACTAAGCCAGAAATCAGGGTAGAAGTATGTGGTAAATGCCACCCCTTTTATACGGGTGAACAAAGGATAGTCGACTCTATGGGAAGGGTAGAGCGCTTTAAGAAGCGATACAAGATAAAGTAGAATACATTCAACTCTCTATTTCTTTGTGTTAGGGTGGAGGCGTGGGGGCCTGTTATTTCTTGTTGTGACATAGGCTGTTTGACCGCGGGCGGTGTTTACTTTTGAGATTACCTTGGGAAACTAGAAATTCATTCATCGACGCTACTTTAGGAGACAAACTTTATATTTTCAGCCGTTTTTATCATAATATGATTAGGGATTTTTCATGGTGAGACAAAATTATAGCCTTCACTTTAGGCAGCTAGGGAGGTTGAGACGCTAATGGAGAAGTCTTTTCATTACGGTGGCCAGGCAGTTATTGAAGGGGTGATGATAAGGGGGAAGGAAGGCGTGGCTATATCTGTACGCCAGCCCAACGGAGAATTAAACGTAGTGAGGCAGCCCCTGGCCAGCATATACAAAGGACGCCTCAGAGAAATGCCTTTAGTAAGGGGAATTATCGCTCTCGTTGAAACTCTAGTTTTGGGTACTCGGGCATTACTTCACTCTGCTCAGGTCGCCGCAGAAGAGGAAGGAGGAGAGAAAATACCTACAGCGCTTTTATGGGGAACCGTAGCTATAAGCCTTGCTTTGGGTGTAGCTCTCTTCTTCATGGTTCCTCTCTTCGCCACCCGCTACCTTATCGACCCTTACATCGATTCTGCCTTATTGAGTGTTGTCCTTGAGGGACTTATCCGTATTGGCATTTTCATCGCTTACCTCAAGGTTATAAGTTTAATACCTGATATTAAGAGAGTTTTTGCTTACCACGGAGCCGAGCATAAAGTAGTGAATGCCTATGAGGCAGGCGTCCCTTTGGAAGTGGAGTCGGTTAAGAATTATTCTACTGCCCATGCTCGCTGCGGCACCGCCTTTCTATTCATCGTTCTAATCGTAGCTATCTTTGTCTTCGCCTTGGTTGGTCAGCCAACCCTATGGATACGCATACTGTCCCGCATAGCCCTCATCCCGGTTATCGCTGCTATTAGCTATGAAATCATGAAATTCGGGGCAGGCCACATCAATAACAAGATAGTTCGAGTTCTCCTGGCCCCGGGGCTGATGTTGCAAGCTATAACAACCAGGGAACCTGACGATAGCCAACTAGAGGCTGCTATATCGGCACTGAACGAGGTCATCGAGATTGACAGGGCTGCTGATTCTAGCTGCAGTACATAATAAAAAGGAAAGAGGTTGCCATGTTTACGCTTACCTCACCTGAAATTGTGGAGCGAGGTGTAATTCCAACCAGGTATGCGAATGGAGCATGGGGCGTTGAATGCGGTGAAAATATATCACCGCCGTTTAATTGGGATGGCGCTCCGGAGGGGACGAGGAGCTTTGCTCTGATGTGTGTTGATCCAGACGTGCCACTAGAAGAGGAATGGTTCCCATATAAGGAGCAACTTAAAGTCGGCACCCTGCCTGGGGATTTGTTTATCCACTGGATAGTTTGCGATATCCCTGTTTCAATTAAAGCTCTCGTTGAAAGGGCGAGTCCTTATAACATGCCTTCTGGAGCAAAGGAGCTCGTGACTAGCTTTGGCACAGCGGGATATGGTGGGCCAGCACCGCCAAAAAGGCACAAAGCCCATGCCTATATATTTACGATATATGCACTTGGTGTGGAGCACTTGGGTCTTCCTAAGGAAGCTGGTTATGGGGACTTTATCAACGCTATGAAGGGCAAGATTCTTGCCACAGCGAGCCTCACGGGCTATTTCAGCCACTAAGAGATTGTCTAATAACATCCACTTAGCGGTCTGAATCCCTTTCCTGTTAGTTATTGTGAGTCCCTGAAAAGTGCGTGGCAATCCCAAGCTCTACCACGGGATTGCTTCGCCTGACGAAGTCAGCCTCGTGATGTTGACAAAACAGTACGGATTTAGTATCATATAAAATAGCCATTGACCCTTGAGGCAGTGAGCTAGAGAACTAGGTAATTAAAAGTCCGCTTGGATCGGCGGTGACTGAGACGGACAAGAGGAGTTGTGTTGATAACCCTCTCGGTTGTGCCGGGAGGGTTTTTTAGTTTATGGTTATGTATGGCGCTATAACGGATGTTTCAGGAGTTAAAGTCGGGCATTATACCGATAAAAAGGCAGTGACCGGCTGCACGGTAATACTTTGTGAGCAAGGGGCTGTGGCCGGCGTTGATGTCAGTGGCTCATCGCCGGGGACCAGGGAAACAGACCTGCTCCGCCCGGGAAATTTAGTGGAAAGGGTTCAAGCTATCGTTCTCAGTGGAGGCAGCGCCTTTGGCCTGGATGCTGCTACCGGGGTTATGAGGTATTTAGAGGAGCGAGGATTTGGTCATGAGACTAGCGCCGGGAGGGTGCCAATTGTGCCCGCCGCCATTATTTTCGACCTGAATATAGGTGATTCTAGAATCAGACCCGGAGCTAACGAAGGCTATCAAGCTTGCCTGGCTGCCATTAATACCGAAGCAGCTGAGGGGTGCATTGGTGCTGGCACCGGGGCAACAGTGGGTAAGATTCTCGGCGTGGAGAGAGCGGTTAAAAGTGGTTTGGGGACTGCCAGTCAAAAAATAGCCGGAGATATTGTGGTAGCTGCCCTGATAGTGGTAAATGCCGTGGGCGATGTGATTGAACCTGGGACGGGGAAAATTCTGGCGGGACCTCGCAAGCTGGACGAAAGCGGATTCTTATCTACATCCGAGCTATGGCAAGGCGAACTTAAGGAAGCAGTTCCGCCTTTTAATACCGTAATCGGTGTAGTGGCTACCGATGCCAAACTTAGTAAAGCTGAGGCAAGCAAATTGGCGCGCGTGGCCCAGGTTGGCATTGCTCGCACTATCGACCCATGCCATACCATGTATGATGGCGATGCTTTATTCGCTCTTTCCTTAGGTGAAAAGAAGGCCGACGTTAATGCTCTGGGGGCAGCGGCTGCCGAGGTTGTCGCCGAAGCCATAGTTAGGGCGATTCGAAAGGCGGAAACTTTAGCTGGTGTGCCAGCAGCTAAGGACGTAAGCAAATGCTAAAGACAGGCTTTATTGGCGCTGGAACGACGGGCACTGCCCTGGCAGTAAGGCTTTCTCAAAAGGAATGCCCGGTGGTGGCTGTATCCAGTCGAACCTTGTCCTCGGCACAGAAACTAGCAGGGCTGGTGCCCAATTGCCGGGTTTGCCATACATCTCAGGAAGTGGCAGAGGCTGCTGAGTTAGTCTTTATCACCACTCCTGACGATGTTATAGCCCAGGTATGCGGCGAAGTTCGGTGGCGTGAAGGACAGAGTGTTGTGCATTGCAGTGGCGCTCATTCCGTGGATATTCTGGAACCAGCAAGAAAACTTGAGGCTGCCGTTGGCTCCTTTCACCCGCTGCAGACTTTTGCCGATGTTGACCAGGCCATAGAAAACTTGCCTGGCTCTACCTTTGCCCTGGAAGCCGAAGAGCCACTACTGTCAATGCTAAAGGAGTTGACTTCTCTTCTGAACGGCAAATGGGTGGAACTTAAGCCAGGAGACAAAGTGCTGTATCACACGGCAGCCGTTTTCGCTTGTAATTATCTGGTGACCCTGGTTAAGCTGTCTCTGGACCTGTGGTTAGATTTTGGGGTATCGCCGAAGGAGGCGACCAGGGCTTTGCTGCCCTTGCTCGCAGGAACGATAAACAATATTGATAATATCGGCTTGCCTGACTGCCTCACCGGTCCTGTTGCCCGCGGGGATTCAGGCACTATAGAGAGGCACTTGAGCGCTCTTGAGGCCAAGAGTCCCTCTTTGCTCACCACCTATAAGGAGCTGGGGCTTCAGACTATTCCTATTGCTTTAGCTAAAGGCAAGGTCAATGAACAGAAGGCAGAAGAGATGAAAGCTTTGCTTTCTTTGAAAAGAAAGTAAGGGAATGAAATTCATGCCTAGGGAGGTAGAAAATGAGAACTATGCTGAAAAGTAAAATCCACCGAGCCCGGATTACTCAAGTCGACTTAGATTATGAAGGCAGTATAACTATTGACAGGTCCCTCATGGAGGCCAGCGACATCTTGCCCTTCGAGAGGGTGGAGGTGCTAAACGTTAACAATGGGGCCAGGTTCAGCACTTATGCTATCGAAGGTGAGGCGAATTCAGGGATTATTGGTATCAATGGCGCTGCCGCCAGACTGGTGGCAAAGGGCGACATAGTTATCATCCTTTCTTATTGCCAGGTTCCTGATGATGAGGCAATCAGCATGACCCCAAGCATAGTTCGTGTTGATAGTCAAAACAGAATCATTGAGCCTTTGTCTATAGTCCCTCTTCGTGGATGGCAGAGGGAAGGAGGGGGCGTGAGGGGAGACGTAAATGTTTTGAGTTTAGAGATTTGAAATTCGAATTTGTTTCGGGTTTAGATATCAAGATTTAGGATTTAAACTAAAAGAGGTGAGACAATGCGGGTTACCATTACCGAGATAAAAGAGATGAAGCAAAGGAAAGAAAAGATACCTATGCTTACCGCTTATGACTATGTGACGGCCAAGATGGTTGATGAAGCTGGTGTGCCTTTGATATTGGTTGGGGATAGCTTAGGGATGGTGATGTTGGGCTATGAGTCAACTATCCCGGTGACCATGGAAGAGATGATTCATCATACCAAAGCTGTAGTGAGAGGAGCTAAGAAGGCCTTAATAATAGGCGATATGCCGTTTATGACCTATCATATCAGCGCCTCCGATGCTTTACATAATGCTGCAAGGTTTATTCAGGAAGGGGGGGCACAGGGGGTGAAGCTGGAGGGGGGCGAGGTCGTTACTGAGCAAGTCAGACGCCTTGCTGACTGTGGCATCCCGGTTATGGGTCATATTGGGCTTACTCCACAATCTATACATCAATTGGGAGGGTTCAAAGTGCGGGGCAAGGCAGCAGAGGAAGCCAAAAAGTTGCTAAACGATGCCCGTATTTTGGAGGAAGCTGGTGCTTTTGCTATCGTTCTGGAATGCACTCCAGCACCTCTTTCCAAGCTGATTACTCAGAAATTGACTATCCCCACAATCGGCATAGGCGCCGGACCTGATTGTGATGGTCAGGTTCAGGTAATCAGCGATATGTTGGGCCTTTACACCGAGTTCGTGCCCAGGCATGCCAAGCAATATGCCAGGTTAGCCGGAGAAATCAAGACTGCTGTTTCTAGTTACATATCTGAAGTTAAATCTCTCAGTTTCCCCACTATGGAACATAGCTACACCATGGATGAAAGCCTCATCAAACAGCTAGAGGCTGAAAGCTAGCGGTATGCAGGTAGTAGGACCTATATTCGAGATAAGGGCATTGAGGCAGAAGCTCAGCGGCACAGTGGGCTTCGTTCCCACCATGGGCTATCTTCACGAAGGTCATCTGGCTTTAGTAAAGCAGGCCAGGATAGAAAATTCCGCCGTTATCGTTAGTATTTACGTCAACCCCGCTCAATTTGGCCCCAGGGAAGATTTTGGTGCTTATCCCCGAGAGCTTAATCGTGACCTGGAGTTGTTGCGGGGAGAAGGAGTGGATATCGTCTTTGTCCCCTCCGATGATGAGATGTACCCACCCGAATTTAGTAGCTGGGTGGATGTGGAGAAGGTAACCGAGCGACTTGAGGGAACATCTCGTCCGGGGCATTTTAGGGGTGTAGCCACCGTAGTGGCCAAGCTATTCAACATTGTCCAGCCAATCAAGGCTTACTTCGGGCAGAAAGATGCCCAGCAGGCGGTGATCATTAAGAAAATGGTGGCCGACCTCAACA
>JAUWFX010000104.1 GCA_030606765.1 Dehalococcoidia bacterium | reverse complement strand
ATGCCATCGTAGGCAAACTTGATGCCGTCCGACTCCAGGGCGCAATAGTCATCGTAGCTGCGGTTCCAGTACTCCTCAAGATGGACAAACAGGACCTTTCTCGCCTCGATGCGTGCCGCCAGTTCGAGCGTTTGTTCGAAGGTATACAGGGTGGTTCTCGAGATGTGATCTGCCGGGTATTTGAAGTGATGTTTCAGACCACCCTCGAATATCCCCGGCTGGATGACAAGGAGGTCGGGCCGTTGAACCTCAGTTCGATACTCCGGGAAAGGCTTAAAATCGCAGGGAGCATAGACAACCTTGCGTCCTGACTTTTCAAAGACGTAAACGAAGGCTAATTGAGAACCTCGGTCCACTGGGATGGCAGTTATCTGAACGTTATTTATCTGGACTTCCCCCTGAAAAAGCATGAGCCTGACAAAACCGCTCTGCTGGTAGAAATCGACCAAGGAACCGTACTGAGACCGGATCTCCCTTATTCGTTCGCCTAGCTGTTCGGGGAGTAGCAGACAAATTTGTTTTTCTGGATAGGCACTCCAGCTGCGAAAATCCAGCGTAATCTGCTCCACCACGCGCAGTCCTTCCACATGGTCCGGGTCCAGATGAGTTAATATTAGGTAATCAATACGATGGATATGAGAACGATTCAATTGGTTTGCGATTTCTGCAGGTGTGTCAATCAGGAGGTTGATATCGTGAAGGAAAGCAGAAGATCCTGTTCTCGCGTAAGGAACACCCTTCTTCCTAGCTTCCTGGCAGATGCGACATTGGCACAGGGGTTTGGGAATAATCATGCACCCCCCAGAGCCCAAGATGCTCAATTTCATGGGATACGAGAAAGCAGGCACTGTTTAGCCTTGCCCTATTCCTCCTTTCCTTAGCGTGTATGCTTCAGGTCACCATCCATGGTGCCACGAACTCGTTCTCTCTCCTCAGCAAAATCAAACCCAGTCCAGATTCCAATAGAACCGAGTATCGAATCCTGGGGGTGAAACTGACGAAAGATTTTGAAGTAATAGGCTGCCTCTCTGCTGTTGATAGTCGCCTTGGGGTTCTCTGCCTTGATGCGTTGAAACTCGTCTTCACTTATCTCACTTTCGGCCAGCTTTTCTCCCAGGTCCTCGCAGCCTGCCCCTTGAGTATACTGGACCTTGTAACGCCACAGTATCTCGTCGGGGAGGTAATTCGTGTCTTGAAAGGCTTCGCGCAAAATCCATTTCTCTATCTTATCCCCCACTTTCTCAGACTCACGAATCTTGAGCTCGGGAGGAATCTTCATGGAAAGGTCAACCATGGCCACATCCAGGAAAGGCACTCTCAACTCTAGACTGAAGTACATTCCCATCCGGTCGGCGCGCTGCAGGTTGATGTTATGGAGATTACCGATGCAGCGCCTGGCCTCCTTATTAAGCACATCCATAGGATAATGCTTCATGTAGTGATAGCCAGTGAAGAGCTCATCAGCCCCTTCTCCAGTGAGCACCACCGTCACATACTCTGCAGCCAATTTGCAGGTGAAGTAGCAGGGAACAGCACAGCGTACAAGTGAAGGATCGTAGCTTTCCAGCTTCTTGATAACGATTGGCAACGCCTCATAATACTCCTCCTCGGTAAAGATCAACTCGTGGTGCGTTGACCCGATGTGCGCTGCTGCAATGCGAGAGGCCTTGAGGTCATCACTCTCGTCCCCAGCTTCATCCTTCATACCCACCACGAAGGTATGGAGATGAGGGATTTCATCAGCGGCGATGGCAGCTACCAGACTACTGTCCACTCCACCGCTGCAGAAGGAGCCTACATGGATTTCCTTGTCTGCCAATAACCTTTTCTTAACTGCATGAATGAAGGTTTCTCGAATGAGCTTGCTGGTCTCCTCTACTTCCGTCAGTAGGTGGTCTTCAATCGGCGGGACTTCATAGTATTGCACAAACCCGTCTTTGGGAGTGTAATAGTACCCGGCAGGGAATTCATGAACTTCCTCCACACCAGCTAGGGTCATAGCCCCCAGTTCTGAGGTGAAGTAAAGCTTATCCCCAACATAGCCGTAATAGAGCGGTTTTATCCCAATGGGGTCGCGGGCCAGCATGAAATTGTCACCATCAAAGAGAGCAAAAGCGAACATCCCATCCAGTTCTTTCACACATTCTGGCCCTTTTTCCCGATAGAGATGAAGAACGGTCTCTGTATCAGACAATGTCTTAAATTGATATTTGGAAGTGAGCTTCTGTCTCAGATCCCAAAAGTTATAGATTTCGCCATTGCAGATGATTCCTGTTCTACCACCGTTGGCCAAAATCGGCTGATGACCTCCGACCACATCGACAATAGACAGCCTAGTATGACCAAAAACGGTACTATCGAAGGTGTGGAGTCCACGGTCATTTGGACCACGGTGAGGCAGTGCATCCAACATGCGATTTATAGTCTTCGTATCTTGTATTCCAAAACATCCTGCTATACCACACATATTTATTACCTTCTTTCATTTAAAGCTTCAGCCTTGTTCTAGCTGATGTTAAACTCTCTTTCTTCTATGCTTTAGCTATCTCAAACTCTTCAAGTACCTTGACAGCCTGAAAGGCATCAACACAATAGGCATCAGCACCTATTTCCTGGGCAAACTCGTCGGAGACAGCGGCACCACCGATGAGCACTTTTACGCTGCTCCGGAGTTTGTTTTCCTCAAGAACCTTGATCACCACGCCCATTTCAGTCATGGTGGTGGTAAGCAAGGCTGATAGTCCCAGATATCCCGGTTTTTCTTCCTTCACGAACTCGACCACTTTCTCCGTGGGCACGTCTGTTCCCAAATCATGCACCTCGTAACCAGCGCCTTTCAGCAGGATAGCAACGATGTTTTTGCCGATATCGTGGATATCCCCCTTCACCGTGGCGATGGCGAATTTCCCTTTGGTTTCCACGTTCGCTGACTCCAAAACCGGCTTCAGGATATCCATCGCCGCTCCCACCGCTTCAGCTGAGGCAAGCATATCGGGAATAAAGTATTCTTTGGTAGCGTACTTTTCCCCGACCACTTGCATTCCAGCAGTCAAGCCCTCGGATATTATCACTTGTGGGGAGATATTCCTCTCAAGAGCTTGTTGCGTGAGTTCCACCACGCCGGGTGTTCCTTCGAGGCTGTCATCTATCCCCACATCCTCCTGCGTCTTTCTTCCCTGTATCACATTCTCTTTAATTGTCGCAATTATATCCTTGCCCAAGCTAACTCCCCCTTTCATAAATGTTAAGTCGTGGTAATATGCCGGGAATTTCTTCGAATATTCTGGCAGTTGTCTCTCGATCGATGTGTTCCACTGGTCTTGCAAGCAATTCCTTCATCCGTTCATAGGCAAGATCGAAAACATCATCCGCCGCACCACTTCCCTCAAAGGGATATATCGCAGATATTTCCCCACTGCGCAACAAGGGACGAATATGGCCTATGTACAGCTTTTGCGGCGTAGCCACTACCTCCCGTATCTGCTTCAGCATTGCTTCCAGCTCCGGCTGGTCAATCCGCGGCTGCCGTAAGAAAAACTCTATCATTTTGAAGTGGGCATCGTCCAAGACCGCCTGAAGCAGACAGAAGACAGAATTACAGTCCAGCAAACCAAAGGCACAGTGCAGGAATTGAGGTCCTGACATGGCCACCACTATATCCGAAAACAACCTCTCTATCGATGATTGCTGTCCAGGTATCTTCGAGTCACAGACGCCCGAGGTAGAGTAGTTGGGGATCCCGTAGAAACGTGCCATCTGGACGCAGTCGATGTTGTATTGACTGGTCTCGACAGAACCGTAAGAATCACCCAGAGTGTCCATCCTGGCTCTGACCGGCACGCTACCGTAGAGCACTGGAGTCCCCGGTTTTACTAGTTGTCCCAGAGTTATGCCTGCCAACACCTCCGCATTTATCTGAGCCATGATACCGGCTTCCTTTATAGGTGCGGTGGTGCCTGCTTGTGGTGACGATGACACAACGATTGGTAGTCCTCGGCGGCACACTTCAATGAAAGTGGCTGTGGTGTCATCGACGAACTGGAGTGGGCTCTTCACCAGGCAGGTAATAAATGAGATGATGGGGTTATCCTCAAGTGCCTTTTTGCCTCCAGAGACGAGTTCTGCCATCCTCACCACGTTGTCAAGCTGCTTCAAACTGGTCAACCCGCTCATAAAGTGCTTGGTATTGTTGTTAAGCGAGGCAAAGAATTTATTGACGTCTTTATTATCCTCGGTTATGTCGCGGTCCTGGATATTCACGGTGCGAATGTAGCCATCAACCATCTCAAGATGCTCACAAACATGGGCTGACTGGCACAGGTCATCAACTGTACCTCGCCTGGGCTTAAACTCGGGTACCCTAATCTCCCTGGCAGGGTCAACCTTATTCACATAGGTAGGAAAATCCACATCCAGCCAGATATTAGTCTCCGACCCCGTGATAAAATATACCCTGGGCTCATCACCGTGCATGATGAGGGCATTATCTGGATTCCGAGCCCCCAGTTTCACGGTCTTGGGAGCAGTGTCCAGCGCCTTCAATACCAATTGCTCTGGAATCTTCACCTGCCAGCTCTGACGGTCACCAGCGATGGACTCAACTGCCGCGCCATGACTATGGAGTATATCCACCGCTTCCCTGTTGAAGCTTATTAGCCCGGGGTCAGTCAGTATCTGCATGGAAGCTCGGTGAATTAGCTTCACCTGCTCCCTTGTCAATCTCTCGTATGGTCTATGGGCAAGTATTCCTTTTCTTGGCACCAGATTCCTCCTAGTTTTTATAGTTGCCTGATTTATCAGGCTCGCTTGCCCAGCAAACTGGGCAACTGCAATCAGATTATCGCTATTCTAGTTCTCTGTGCCAGAAGCGAGAGCTTCCACCACAGCTACGGCCTGAAAGCCGTCTGCGCCATATCCATCTGCGCCGATGCTTTTGGCAAACTTCTCCGAGACAGGTGCTCCGCCGACTACAATCTTAACCTGATCCCTGATCCCATTTTCCTCAAGCATTTGTATCACATCCGCCATGCGGGCCATGGTGCTGGTGAGCAGGGCGGACAAACCCAAGAACTGCGGTTTTTCCTCCCTTACTGCGTCTACAATGACCTGAATGTCAACATTGTTTCCCAGGTCTTTGACAGTGTATCCTGCCCCACGAAGCAGAATGGATACTATGTTCTTGCCAATATCGTGAAGGTCATCTTTTAGCGTAGCCACAATTATCTTGCCCTTGGCATTGATACCACTCCCAGCAAGGTATGGCTCAAGTATTTCCATGGCTGCTCCAACTGCCTGTGCCGAAGCTAGCATATCAGGAATAAAGTATTTCCCCGCTTCAAATTTTTGTCCCACAATGTTCATACCACCAGAGAGCCCCTTAGTGATTATGTCCTTAATACTCAAGCCGGAGGCAAGAGCCTTCTCAACAAGCTCGGTAACGCCGGGCTGACCTACCATCCCTTCATCCATGCCTTCGTCATCCTTGGTCACCCTTCCTTGGATAACATTTTCCTGAATTAAGCTAATTGTGTCCTCTGGCATTGTCATCCTCCAGTTTCAATAATCTATTAAGCTGCCTGGCTTGTTGGACATCAGTTAGAGCATTGTACATGCTCACTCGAATTTATATTGGATCTTACGGTTTCTATCGGTACTTTTGAAATCTGTCGCATTTATGTTTTCTCCGATTACAAGCATATTTTAAGCAATTATCTCCTTGATTTGTGATAGTACTTGCTGTCTTATCGGCGCGGGGAGGCTGTGTTTAGGCTTAACCAGAAGCTCCTTTACAATTTCTGCAGCTCTTTCCCATGTCACCTTTCCGCCCTTGGCTAGCCATTCCTCTTGGCTATTCCTGTCGCTCAGAGACGGCTGGTAGTGCTCGCTGCGCATGAAGTGCCTTGTATGTCTGGCAGCTATGAAATCACCTCCCGGTCCTACCTGCTTTATGAGGTCAAAGGCCAGAGTGTCATCATCCACCTTGATTCCATCTACGGCTCTCATCACCATGCCCAGTATCTCGTTATCCATGACATACTTCTCGTAGCACACGGTCATTGCGAACTCCATAAGCCCAGCAGCATCATGAATGAAGTTAGCTCCTGAAAGGGCACAGAGCAGGTTGGTCAAAGCAGACTCATAGCCACTCTGAGCATCGAGCACTTTAGAATCGGTCATGCCACCAGTAGCATAGAAAGGAAGTTGATAGAACTGTGCCATCTGGGCGCCAGCTGCGTTGAGCAAGCCCATCTCAACTGAACCTGCCAGGTACTTTAGGTCCCTCAGGTCAGTATTTGTAGCGACCGAGCCGAAGAGGACCGGTGTCCCCGGGTTTACAATCTGGGTAAGCATTACACCCAACAACGAATCTACGGTTTGGACTAACAAGGTTCCAGCGAGCGTAACAGGTGAAGTAGCTCCACACAATGGTTCGGCGGGACAAGCTACAGGTATGCCATTTCTGGCAATGGTCACGAGCAAGTCGCCATACGTCTTGTCTATCCTCAGTGGGCTTATGATGCATGCTATCATGGATATCAGGGGGCGC
>JAUWFX010000036.1 GCA_030606765.1 Dehalococcoidia bacterium | reverse complement strand
TTTCTACGAATTTGGCAAACGGCTCCTTCAATTTACGCCTCCTATACAGCTTGACATCGTCGCATTAGATTATAACTGCTCAAATTCTCCTTGTCATTGCGAGCCCCGACAAGTCGGGGCGAAGCAATCCCCTATAATTCTTCGTACAAATCTCGCCTTGCCTTATTCATACTATTGGCTATAGTCCTCCGCATAATTTCGTATAAAACCCTCTCCCTTTCCAGATTTTTGTAGTTGTCTGATTCATCAGGCACAATAGCCCAATAAATTGGGCAACTACGTTTTTAAATAGAGGGTCAGGGTGAGGGTGAATTTCCCCCTCTCTCTAGCTCTCTCCCGCCAGGGGGAGAGAGAATTATGATGATTTGTACCGTAAAATATAACTTGATTTTCCTCTACCTTGAGCCACCCTTGCTCTGTTTCTCTCTAAATAGCATCTCCTACGTCTTCAAAAGCGTCCCTTAATTTGACCGTCTTCCCTAGCCAGTGCTAAACTATTTTCGGGCAGCGTAGCTCAGGGGTAGAGCAGAGGACTCATAAGCCTTTGGTCGCTGGTTCAAATCCAGCCGCTGCCACTTTTTGTGTAAATCTAAATGTTAGGGTTTTATTGCACGCGTTGCTATACACGTTGGCATATACGCTGCTAAGAGTTCTTCAGTATACTTCTGAGCATCTTCATAAAAACCTGTAATAATAAACCCGGCATCTATTTGGCCACCAATTAACTCCTCTAGGGTATGACTGAATTCAAGAGGTTCACCTTCTTCGATTCTCTTTTTCTTCTCTTCTGGATTATCTATATCAGAGTAAGGAAGTTTAAACTTAACCTGTATAATACCTGTATTTTCTAAGAGGTCGTAGTCAAACAAGAATACCGCTGGATTATTGAATCCAGATAAAAGAACTCCACCATGACGTAGTAATCGATAAGCTTCAGCCCATACAGGACGCACATTTGGCACAAACGTGTTAGAAACCGGATGGATTATTAAGTCAAAACTCTCATTATCAAACATAGTAAGGTCTGCCATATCGCCTTCTACTGCTTTAAGGATTAAAGAATCTCTATCTGCGACATAGAGGTCTCTTTCCAATTGCTTAGGTGAGTTATCAAAAACCGTAACATTTGCACCTACAGCTGCCAGAATTGGTCCCTGCTGCCCTCCACCCGAAGCCAGACAGAGCACATCTAGTCCCTCAATATTAGGGAACCAATCTTTAGGTACTGTCTTCTCTGGTGTTAGTACTATCTCCCATTCACTCTTTCGTGCCCTGTTAATTAAATCTCTACTAACCGGAATAGTCCATTTGTTGCCTTTTTGAACTAACCGATCCCAAGCAGAACGATTATACTCTCGAATATCCATTCTGACTCCTAACCTATTGTTATTTATATTGATTACATACAGTATATAATATTTGCACCCAAAACTTGTGTCACAAACCTAAGCCACTTATTTTATTTGCTTATTACTATTAATAAGATAAACATCACTCTCTGTTTTCTAATGCCCCTTTTTATATCGTGAAAAAATTCAAACATTCTAAATGAATTTACAAAACCCTTGATATTTGCTATAAACTAGGTTTGATAATAATGTTGGTTGCCTAAACTTAAATATTGATGAGTAAGAAAATGATGACGAAAAGAGTAGCTACTATAATTGCAGTTAGCATAATAGTTGTCATATGTATCTCTGTATTAGTATCACGATCTTTTTCCTGCAATGGCGGGCCTTCAGAAATCAAGAATCCTGATACCTTTATCATAGCGGGAACTGCCGATATTGCTGCTCTAGATCCCGCCTATGGCTATGATGTTGCAAGTGCCGGGCAAATACAAAACATTTATGAAACACTAATTAGATTTGATGGCAATAGTACAAGCGAGTTTATTCCATTGCTGGCGACAGACTGGACGATTTCTGAAGATGGAAAGACCTATAGATTTAAGATTCGTGATGGAGTAAGTTTTCATAATGGAAATCCGTTAACCCCGGAAGATGTGGAATACTCATTTGAAAGGGGGATGGTTCAAGATTACGTCCTTGGCCCACAATGGATGTTTTTTGAACCCCTTTTTGGTTTGGGGAATTACAGCTCTCGAACCGACAGTGGTCTGATCCCGCTTGAAGAGATCAAGAATAAAGTAGAAGTCGATGGCCAATGGGTACAATTCAATCTGGCTACCGCATACGAACCGTTCTTACAGATTCTTGCCTCTTCTTGGGGTTCTATAGTTGATATGGATTGGTGTATACAAAATGGTGATTGGAATGGAACTGAGGAATCATATGAAGCATTGAATAACCCTGTTCCTGGCGGCTCTCCGATCCATTCGATATCTAGTGGTACTGGCCCGTTCATGTTAGAGCTTTGGGAACCAGGAATTCAAATAAGGTTAGTGAGAAATGATAACTATTGGGGTGCACCAGCCAGTTTTGAAAGAGTTATCACCCAAATAATTGACGAATGGGGCACCAGAAGATTGATGCTAGAATTAGGTGACGTTGATTGTGCTGTTGTTCCAAGTGAAGGAATCCAACAAGAAAAAGAAATAGCAGGGATCCTAGTTTATGAAAATGTACCTACGTTACTCAATCAAGCGTTTTTCTTCCAATTTGATATTGATCCTACCAGCACATTGATCGGTAGTGGCCAGTTAGATGGCAATGGTATCCCCACGGATTTTTTCAGCGATATTGATGTACGCAAGGGTTTTGCTTATGCTTTCGATTGGGATACTTATATTGATGATGCACTGACAGGTTATGGGGAGCAAATATCTTCACCGATAGTCAAAGGCATACCTTACTATAAACACGACTGGCCAAGTTATGAACTGGATCTGGTGAAAGCAGAGGAGCACTTGGAAGCGGCTTGGGATGGAGTACTATGGGAAAATGGTTTTGAAATGACACTTGTATATGTATCAGGAGACATGACGGGAAAGGTTGCTTGTGAAATATTACAAGATAATCTATATGAGATCAATCCACTATTTAAGATAAATATTCAGTTAATGGCGTGGCCAACCATACTCAGTGAGATGGTGTTAGGGCGTTTACCTATGTATGTAGCTGGTTGGACTGCTGACTATCCTGATCCCCACAATTTTGTCTTTCCTTATATGCATAGTAAAGGTACATTCGCACAATCGCAGCGATATAGTAATGAAGTAGTAGATGATCTTATTGAACAGGCAATCTCTTCAAGTAGCCATTCAGAAAGGCAGATACTTTATAATCAGATAGCAGAATTATATTATAACGAAGTCCCTAGTATCATGATATCTCAAGTATTGGGTGTCTATTTCTTTCGAGACTGGATACAGGGTTTTGTTTACAACCCAATAAGACCAACATATGAAATGTATGCATATTACTTAAGTAAAGGATACTAGTAATTTAATAATAGTACACAGAAAATTAGTAAATAACCTGATACTTTCCGAATCCACGATAGTTATTTTTCATACTTCTTCCTTTACAAAATCCGCTCGCTGCCATTTATTCCTTCTTTCGTGGTTTCCACTCAATAGATTGTGAGTGTTCAGCTAATTATGTTATTGTTTGGAATGGCATTGTTCCGGAGGGCATATGAAGTTAGCTAGAATCATTGCACCATTTAGTCTTAGCGCATTTCTTTTTATCTTGTCATATCTGTCCCTCAAAGATGATGTTGGAGGTGGCTTTTACTCAATACTGCTATTGGTAATCGGGGTAGGACTCGTAATTGTTGGCGGTGCAGCTATTTTCTCAAATAAATGAACCCTTTTCGAGATTGACCCTCTATCCCCTGTGGTTCAAATCCACCCGCTGCCACCAATAAACATAAATCCTCTCTAACCGACCCGCTACCGGAAATTCAGTCCACTTGACAACCCGGGGAGATGAAACGTAGTATGTTGGAAAAGCAATATTGGAGGTGTTGAAGATGGTCAGTATTATTGCGATTACGATTATTGTTATTGGTGTTGTATTGGTAGCTGTAGCATTGTTGGTTTGGAGGAGGCAAAAAGAGGATAGAGCAGAAAGAATAAGCAAGGAACAGAAGAAAGCATTCTTCGCACAATGGATAGTAGGGATTGTTTTAGCATTAACGGCTGCTATTTTTATGATTGATGGCGATATCCTGGGAGAAAATACCACAGATATTGCCACAGTCCTAGGGATTATTGGAATTTGCCTGATAGCAACTTCCAATGTTAACCTGCTATCTCTCAAGCGTAAATGAAGCAGATTAGCGAACCAAGCAGAAATCACCCTGCAGAACAGCGTCTAAATAACTATTTAATAGACCATCGCTCAGTAGCTGCTGCGCCGCTGGGGAGTGTGATTGGCACTCGGTCACACCAGTGAAGTTTTTATTTCTTACTAATTGTAGACACACCGGATGTATTGATGGTGCCCATTATAGGCTCACCAATGTACGATAGTCTTGATGCACCGCTAAGGTCAGCATCCAGTCTACCATCCAGGTTTACAGTGCCGCTGCTGACACCACTAAAATTGACGTTGGCATTATTAACTGTAAAACCGCCAAGATTGAAACGGCTAGCGCCACTTACACTAGCGACCATGTCGTTAGCGGACCCTTCCAACTGAATAGTGCTTGCTCCACTTATGTCAAACTCGACATTGCCTGCTGTGATGTCACCGGTAACCCTGCTGGCTCCAGATACCGTGATATCCAAATCCTCAGTGGAACTGAAATCGTAAATATCACCGCGCGATGCTCCAGAGACAGTCAGGTCGCGAAGCTGAGGCATAGTCACCGAAGCTCTCAAAGTCACCGAATCAAGGCGTGGAAATATTCCAAAGCCTATGCTCAAAGTTACGGACCCGGTGCGTAGGGGTCTCGCAAGACTTATATGCAAAGTCTGACCATCTCTCCAAACCGCAACATACTCCATTACATTATCGTCCGCGGTAACATTTATACTGTACGAACTGGATTGTTTAATTTCAAATTCAAAAGCGGAGCTGATCTCAACTTCGGTGAAATTAGTAAAAGCATACTCTTCAGTCTCGAGATTTCCGGACCCAATCAGACCTCCCGGCCAATCCCTTAAAACTAACACAGTACAAGTTACCGCTACCGCTGCCGCTATTGCAATTATTATTATTGCTTTCTTCATCATACCTCCTTATCTTTGACCTGCCTCCACCTAATTATACCACCCGTAAGAAGTCGTAGAATGCAAGAATAGGCTCTCTAACCATATCGTAAGTATTTGGCTGCTATTAATGAGAATCACTCAGGAGCATTTAAATAGACTTTCCATAGGCCAGTGTGGAGATCGATTTAATCCACACTTTATCCCTGAACAAATGCCTTTTTATAGTTGGTCAAATTTGACAAAACTGCTTGGTTAAATATGCTCCTCGTAACTAACAGTTCCCCTGACTACATTAACAATTAGCTTTATCACGCTAACCAGTATTGCGATTCCTACCCCGACTGAAATAAAAATCAAGAATATCCTGACGCCTAAATAAGTGGCATCAGCTGCACTAGTGCTAGGTATTACACTGAAATCGAAAGGAAAGACAGTTAGAAGAGTTAAAACCGCCCAGAGTGCAAATGCATTTATAACGATATGAATCATTTCACGCAGCATATACCTATCAAGGATAATCAAAATAATGTGACCGATAATACTTATAATTAGCGTTGCTGTAAGAATCGGTAGCCATAGATTGATGTCTTCTGTAAAGAACGGATATCTTATCCATGTAGTAATGCTGCCTACTGTTTCCGAATGATAATAGGCTACGTATTGATTAAAAAAGTTGAAGAATATTAATAAAGCGATACTCCAGGCGATGGCAAAAGCGGAAGCTGTTATTCTTCCACCTCTACTTCTAAAATGAGCATCTATTTTATCTCCGATTCGTTTACCTGAATCTGCAGTGAGGGGTGGTGTAGGTGCTGCTGACTCTGATTCTGCTGTTGGTTCTGAGGGCGGAGGTTCAGAGTATTCCCCTGTTACCCCTGATGAAGCGACCATCTTCTCAGCAACATCACCGGCCCATGGTAGTTTATACCACTCACCATTAGAAGCCTTGACCATCATTATTATCCAGACAATGAACCCTATAATTCCTATGATTGAGGAAAAAGCAACACCGACCACCGGTATCAAACCAAGTGCAATCCCGGCAACTGTGATGGTGCCAAACGTGACAATTGACTGCGCCGCGTGGAAACGAACAAATTTGTTTCTCTGCTCTAAAACGAGAAAGATGATGCCGGTTATCCATCCGGCAACATAGCACAATAATCCGGCAACATTTGGCGATAGCCCTGTACTTGTACCTGCTGGCGCTGTCAGTTTCTCTCTCTCTATCTTTTCCCGTGCCTCAATCCGCGCCTTCTCTTCCTCGTAGATTCTCTTCTTGTCTTCTGGTGATAATCCCATACTAACCCCCTTAATATTGGCGTTGCAGGTTCAGAATAGCTATCTATGCTTTTGTTGTCAATACCACTGTTTAATCCGACATTTCCTAAGAAGGTGGTATCTTACACCTTTGCGAATGCTACCACATAGTTATGGCCATAAATCTTGGCACACTTGGGGCAGGTCGTGCAGTAGAAATAATACCTTTTAACTGTCTTGCCTTTTTGGTTTACATATTGAGCCATTTCTTTGATTCACTTTGGTACGGCGTTATACGGACCATCGAAAACCTTGGTGATATATGTTCCTGATAGTTTGACGTTTTCAGCGTTCGGGATTTCCTTTGTCACATTGATATATAGTTCACCTTTCCAGGGTGATGATTCGGTGGCAAGCATGATAAAGTCATTGGTATCTGGATTTGCTCCTGCGTCTTCAATTTTCTTCCACATCCTTCCGACTGTCTTACCGAATGCGCCGGGTAGCGGCATATGCATGAATTGCAGCATAGTGTCTTTGACGAAGAGCTTGTCTTCCCACGTTATTTCTTTATCATGCCATGGTTCAGGGTCAAACTTAGGACAACATTGCGTGTCACTATCATTCCTCATCATATTTCAAGCCCTCTTTTTATTTGGTTCAAATCCAGCCGCTGCCACTTCTGCAATAGGGGCAGGATTGGTTCCTCTTGTGCTCACCGCCTATCGGTCAACCTGGCCTGTACTTCTGCAATCAGATCCTGAACCGCGATACGTAATACTGTCTGGCCTTCCTTTAACGTGTCCACGAGAACATCATAGTCCTCGTAGAAATAGACTGTTTTCCCATCTGTGAACACTACGAAGGATGATAAAGCCTTGGATTGACCTCGTATAAAGCGGAAGCTCGACCGTATCCGCTGTAGAGGCACCGAACTATCCAGCAATTTCATCAGGACCTTTAATTCGAAGATGTCTTCTACAGAATAGAGACGGCGTGAACCTCTTCCGGATGCTGCTCTTAGACTCGGGCTCACCAGGCCTGTCTTATCCCAGTACACAAGCTGGTTATAGGTAGCGCCGACCACACGTGATACCTCTGAAGTACGGAAGGATATAGGTTTTTTTCTACGCGGCATTGCGAATTCCAGCCAATATGATACAGGTCATATCATCATATTTCAGTTTAGACACTAATTCAAACCCAGCCGCTGCCACTTCAAGTTAACTCCTATTTCTTCTTGGGAGTTGCTTTCTTTTCCGGCTTCGCTACAGGTTTATCAGTGTATAGCTCCGGGTGGTGACGCCTACAGGTCTTACACATGTTCATGACCTCCTTGCCTGTTTCATACCGAAATCATATCAACTAGTCCGATTCTTTGCCAACACGGGTGGCCCAAGAAATGCACAGTAGCTCGAATCCAGCCGCTACTACTTTTTATATCAGGAAAAACCGACGCTTATTTTAGTTACAAAATGCTTGTACTGTGCCCACCACGCCTCCAAATTTTCTATAGTAAAGGAAATAGGCGATGATTTTGGTGTCCCGGCTACTTCGCTGGCATCGAATTGGCGCCACTAACAGGTCAAGGCTATGAGGTACGGCAGAGAGTCGGAAGACAAAATTAGAGTACGCTTTCCTGACTGGTCAGCCAAGTGCCCGGCCTAGAAAGTACGGCCAGACTATTATGGCAAGCAAAATCTGCCACCAGACCAGACCGGCATAACCGATCGTAAATAGCCAGCCGATGAACCAAATAGGGCCTACCAAAGTCGCGGAGCGGCGGCGGTACCAACGTTTTCCTTCTTCGGCCATGTTTTCCTCCTTTTACAAGATAATCTATTCCTGATTCGATGGTTTTCCCTGCAATATCTTAATGATAACTTTACTTAATAGCAAAATGTTACTTTTCACGGCCATAACTTCACGGAGCTGATATTGTGGGCTCAGTCGTAGCTCCCCCTTTTCTCCAGCGGAGCCACAGGGCCCAGGCCGTTACCAGCACAGCCAGCACGGCAACATAGATTTCCACGTGAACGGTGGTAAAGAGCCCTGCCTGCAACAAAACTATGCTGTAGTTTAGTAAGCCGTGCAGAACAGAGGCTATGAGGTAGAATTGCCACCCCCAGCCCCTGGCCAGACCATACCCGGCCAGGGCGGAAAAAGCGATATGAGCGGCTACGCCAAAGAACCTTTCCCAAAATCCAGCCAGCGCCCAGAAGCCGTAGGTTTGCACTGCTGCCCAGGTCCACCCCGAGGCAAAGATGAGATTGTGCGCCCACTGCGCTTCGAAGATGGCAAATCCAGCTCCGGCCACAGCGCCGATGGCGAGTCCCAGCTTGGGGTCAATGTTCTTACCGCTACGCCGCCAGTAGGCAACCACCGGCACCAGCTTTGCCCCTTCCTGCACCAGTCCGCCGAGGAGTATTTGTGGTATCCCCGCCAGAAGAATCCAGCGCATTAGGACCTCCTGGCTCCAGAAATGATTCAGTGCTTGCCCAGTCCAGGTTTGGAGAGGAAATTGAATAAAGCAAGCAGCAGCCAGAGTTAGAAAGGCACTGCTTGCGAGAACCGCCCAGAGCCAGGGTTTCTTAAAGAGCGGCGGCCGGTAACCAACCAGCCAGACCGCACCGAAGGCTATAGCCAGACCAATCCCCAGGGCGCTAGGGTTTTGAAAGAAAGATTTGAAAAAGCTGACCATGTAATCTATCATGGACTCCTCCTACACTTTAAACTGGTTCTTATCCAGTTCATAGGTTTTGGTTCTCCAGGCACATTCTCTTAAAGCTTGCGTATTATACCTGCATGTGAAATAAAAAATATACCCCTGGGCAAGAACGCCCAGGGGCACGTTGCAGGTTCTGATAAGGCTTTGGTCGCTGGTTCAAGTCCAGCCGCGGCCACTTTTGTTTTCACAGTTGGGCCTTCTTTATCGATTTAAACGAGCTTCACAGTCTCTTTGTATCGGGGGACTTTTGTGGTCCACCCGGTCTTCTCGTTCAGGACCTTCGCAAAGCTAATGGCCGCTTTTTCTTCCCCGTGACTGACAAATACACAGCGCGGCGGGACACGAATGTCAGCTAACCACTCTAGTAGTCCATCACGGTCGGCGTGGGCCGAGAAACCATCGATTTTTTCAATGTGTATTTTCACCGGATGTATTTGCCCTAAGAGACGGACTTCCTCGGCACCATCCAGCAATATTCTGCCCGGCGTTCCCTTTGCTTGATAGCCGACAAATAATATTGTGCTTTCTGCCCTTCTGATGTTATTGACAATATGGTGCTTCACACGGCCGCCGGTTACCATACCGCTACCGGCTATGATGATACTGCTTCCCTTCATGTTGTTAATGGCCTTGGACTCTTCCACACTCTGTACCATTTTGAGGTTTTCAAAACTAAAACAGGAATTACCCTGGCGCAGACGTTGCATCATCTCTTTGTCAAAGAGGTCAGCGTGATGTTTAAATACTTTTGTAATCCGTATTGCCATAGGGCTATCCACAAAGACAGTTAAAGGTGGAATTTCTTTACGTAAAAATAATTCGTTCAGGTGATACAGTATTTCCTGGGACCGCTCCAAAGCGAAACTGGGAATAATGATGTTGCCCCCGGCGCTTACCGTCCTGTTGATACAATCGCGTAATTGTTTTTGAATATCGATGCTCTCGTGTTCTTCGTGAGTACGGTCGCCATAAGTTGACTCTATAACTATATATTCGGCCTCATCGAAAATAGCCGGGTCATTTATTATAGGGCGGTCAGGCTCGCCGATATCACCGGAAAAAATTACCCTGTGGTTCTTGCCATCCTGTCGGATATTTATATTTATGACTGCAGCCCCCAGTACATGACCCGCTTCATAATAACAGCCTTCGACATCGCTATTAACTCCGACACAACTCAGGTATTCTACCGCGGAAAAATGCGGCTCAACTGCCTCGGCATCCTCTACAGTATAAAGAGGTATTTCAGGATAAGGACCACGGCGCCCTTCCCTTTTATGGCGTTTTGCCTTAAATATAGCGTCTTCTTCCTGCAGCTTTGCAGCATCAAGAAGGATAATCTGGGCTATCTCAGCCGTCGCCTCAGTGCAGTATATCTTGCCCTTGTAACCTTCACGTACCAGTTTAGGTAAAAGTCCACAATGGTCAAGATGAGCATGAGTCAAAAAAACGGCATCAATTGACCGAGGGTCAAATAGAAATGGCTGCCAGTTTCTCCCCTGGTACTTCCGCTCCTGGTACAGCCCGCAGTCTATAAGCACACGGGTATCCTGACTCTCTAAAAGGTAACAGGAACCTGTAACATTTCGCGCTGCACCCAGAAATGTCAGTTTAGCCAGCATAGATGACGCGACTCCTTAATAATTTATTTTAACCTGGAAATTCCGCACGGCACATTCCCGGTTATTATAGTTTACAGCTTCATTATAAGCTGGTGCAAATCCAGCCGCTGCCAGTTAGTTTTACTTCTGAATATCTTCAACTTTTCTTTTTCTGATTAGAACAATATGTACTGTAACCCCAATAGCAATACAAATTAGCACTATCCTGATAACTATGTTCTGTACTCCAAAAGTTATACTGAGTCCGATAGTCAGCCAAAGTAAAAGGATGATAAATATCTTTATCTTTACAGGCATTCCTCTGCCTTCAATGTAGTTCCTGAGATAGGCTCCGCATATTCTGTTGTTTATAAGCCATTGGTAAAACCGTTCAGAGCTCCGCATATAACAAGCAGCGGCGAGTAATAGAAATGGGGTCGTAGGTAGAATCGGGATAAAAATACCGATAATCCCTAATCCTGTGCATAAAGTTCCTGCTACAATTAAAAGCCTTCTCTTTGCTGTTGTTCGCATCTATATCTATAATACACCCTCTCCCTTGATGGGAAACTTTGTAGTGCGACCCTTTAGGGTCGTGCCACTCCATGCTGATAGCTGGAATCGGAGTCGGAGGGAAGTGGCATTGTTGAATGAATCGGGTCTAGCTCGAATACTCTTTTATAGCCTCTTCAGCCCTGGCTATGATTTCCTCGTCGGACACCTTGTACGACGTTATTGCAAAAGAGCCTGCTACCTTGCCCTGGCTTTTCTCTATTTTAGCCGTTATGTTCGCCAGAGCTTTCTCTGAATTGTCGCCAGCCATGGTAAAGAATGGAATAATACTCCGACCTTCAAAATTTGTCTGGTATATAAATGAGTTAATAGCTGGTGCTGGTCTCGGACCCCACATTGGAGAACCAATAAATATCGTTTCATATTGTTTTAAATCGACATCTATGGGATTTATCTTAGTTCCTCTGTTTGTTATAGCGGCGAAGCCGCCACTCAAATAGACGAAGGGTATGGGTATGGGCCTTCTCTCCTCAATCTCCACTAGCGTTGCATTCAGGGCTTCGGCGATTGCCTGAGCTACCAGCTTCGTTTTACCTGTCAAAGAATAATAAACTACCAGCGATTTCACGCACCCTCCAAATTGGCTAATTGAATTATACATCCGATCAACCCCGAATGCAGCAACTCACTGAATTTCAGGATAGCTTTGGGCTTTATCGGGGGATTGAGTGGAAGTAGCCAGGAAGGCAGCACAGACTAGGTGGGATAAGTAGGTATATCCAGATAACTGTGATT
Organism: Dehalococcoidia bacterium; assembly: GCA_030606765.1. The sequence goes on along the minus strand of JAUWFX010000036.1, from coordinate 480 downwards.
ATGGGTGAGGGGTAATCGCAAAAATCGTGATTTTACCCCTGGAAGGCCCATAAAACCAAAAGACTCTATATGCTGCTGGTGTTTTCTGTTCTGCATATGCCTCAAAAACCTTCTCCTCATTTGGGCCTTTCAAACTGAAATATGGGTGAGTTTGAAGGCTTTTGTGTCGGGGATTTTCAGCTAACAACCCTATGGTCTTCTTAACGGCCTTATAACGTTTCTTTTGGGATGCATCACTCTTAAGGTGGATATAGGTCGCCTTTGCCTCGTCAGTCCATTCTAACTCAAACAACACGGCTGACCCTAAAGAGTGTCTAAGTCAACTTTTGACACCTTGCCCTGTGCAGCATCGGAAAGTCCCCGTTTAACCGACGCAAGGGCATTGGGGTTATTGAATAGCCATAGTTCTGAAGCAGGGATGGTTACTTGTGGGTCTAGCACAATTTGCCCAAAGCTATTCATATATATATGATATGTAAC
>JAUWFX010000013.1 GCA_030606765.1 Dehalococcoidia bacterium | reverse complement strand
AGCAATATTGGCTGGTACTGAAATCGCCGCCCGCCGCAACTGAGATACTAGCCCAAACTGTTCCCCACTGGGAAAGGAATTTGTGAAATGATAAATCTCTAAGACCCATTGATGAGCCATTTGCCAGACTATCAGATCCTTAAAACTCTTAGATGACATACTGACTACTGGCTACTGACTACTTTATTCTTCCCTTGATTTCAGCAGTTTGCTCAACAATACTCGCGAATTCTTCAGCTTTGAGGCTGGCTCCGCCAACCAGGGCACCATCGATTTCTGGATGGGAAATGAACTCGGCAATGTTAGCACTGGTAACACTGCCGCCATAAAGGATGCGTAAATCCTGAGCTATACTCTTATTCCATAGCTTGACTAAAACTTCATGAAGAAACTGGATAGTAGCTGCTGCCTGCTGGCCGCTTGCCGCCTTACCTGTGCCAATAGCCCAAACCGGCTCGTAGGCAATCACCAAATCACGGACAGGCTCTATACCATTCAAAGCTGTCGTCACCTGCCTATTAATCACCTCCGCTGTCTTGCCAGTTTCATTCTCTGCAAGCCTCTCCCCAACACATAAGATAGGCTGGAGCTTGTTTGCCAAAGCTGTCTTTACCTTTTTGTTGACTATTTCATCAGTTTCCCCAAAATAACCTCTCCGCTCAGAATGTCCTAGTATGACAAATTCGCATAACTCGCTGAGCATTACCGGGGATATCTCACCGGTATAGGCCCCTTTAATCTCAAAATACATATTTTGAGCACCGAGCTTAATAGCCGAACCCTGAAGCATCATACTTATGGCAACCAGGGATACGAATGGTGGGCAAAGTACCTTTTCCACTCCTTTTATCCTGTCCAGTTTATCAAGCATCTCGAGGACAAGCTTTTCAGCTTCAGTCACCGTGGTATTCATTTTCCAGTTGCCAGCAATAAAAGGAATTCGCATTTTACAACCTCCTGTTATTTCTTATCTAACAAAATCTCCACACCAGGTAAGGTAACGCCCTCCAGAAACCTCAGGCTGGCACCACCACCCGTGGAAACATGGGTCATCTTATCAGTTAATCCCATTTCTTGAACTATTTCAGCAGAAGAGCCACCGCCAATAATAGTAGTGGCATTGAGGGTAGATAGAAAACTGGCTATAGACCTGGTTCCTTGAGCAAATTGATGTATTTCATAAATTCCCATAGGACCATTCCATATGATAGTACGGCATTTTGCCAATTCACTGCAGAAAAGCTCAATTGATTGGGGGCCAATATCCACGATATGGCTACCTGATGGTATATTAGTTGTTGGCACTACTCTAGTTGGGGCTCCGGCTCTGATTTCTTCCACCACAACTGCATCAATGGGGAGTAGAAATGGCACCCCCCACTCCTTGGCTTCCTGTAACAATTTCTTGGCCAGGCCCAACTTATCGTCCTCTATTAAAGAATGCCCTACCTCGTATCCTTGTGTCTTTAAGAAAGGAGCGGCCATGCTACCACCAACCAGCAACGTGTCAACTTTTTTTAGCATATTTTGCAATAGCTCTATCTTATCGCCCACCTTAGCACCGCCTATAAGGCAGGCCGAGGGCCGCTCTGGATTATGCAAAAGCTTATCCATGACCTCTAACTCTTTTTTCATTAAAAAGCCAGCCACCGCAGGCAAGTATTTAGCTACACCTACAGTAGAGGCATGAGCCCGGTGAGCAGTGCCAAAGGCATCATTAACATAAATATCAGCTAGCTTGGCCAGCTTCCGGGCAAAATCGGCACTATTTGCTTCCTCTTCGGGGTGAAATCGCAGATTTTCCAAAACTAAAATATCGCCCTCTTTGAGTGTCCCTGCTTTTCTTTCTACTTCCTGCCCTATACAATCGGACGCTGTGCTAACAGGCAAACCCATAAGCTGTGATAACCTCTGTGCTATTGGCGCTATTCGCAAATTTTCGACCACTTTGCCCCCAGGGCGTCCTAAATGAGAGCAGAGGATTATCTTAGCTTTATGGTTAATGAGATATTTGATAGTAGGTAGCGAAGCTCGGATGCGGCTATCATCGCTAATGGTGCCAGTGTTTATGTTTAGGGGGACATTGAAATCGACTCTGAGTAGAACCTTCTTGCCTTCGACCTCAATATCTTCAACAATCTTTTTCGGCATTTTCCCTCCTAGAAGTCGCGATTCAGTAGGAAACAAGCTGTCTCTTTAAGTGGAGTTTGCTTTGATGTGTCAAGCCGAACAGCCTCGAGGTGCTCTAAAGCTTTGTAATAGTATTGCTCAGCCAAACTCTCAGCATAATCTCTGGCGCCTAAGCGGTCCAGAATCTTCGTAACCTCCGTGATATCTTCGCCGTTGATAGATTTTTGAGAATAAAGCTTCTCGAGTCTTTTTCTTTCCTCACCCTCACTATTTTGCAGTCCGTAAACTACGGGCAAAGTTTTCTTTCTCTGCGAGATATCGCTAACAGATTTACCAATGCTTTCCCCCATTCCCCAAATTCCCAGTATGTCATCACAAATCTGATAGGCTATGCCTAATTCCTTGCCGAACAGGTGAAAGAAATCCACCAACTTACTATCTTCGCTGCCCAGGTATGCTCCCAAAGCAGTCGATACAGCAAACAGGGCTGCTGTTTTTTGGGCTGCCATGTCAAGGTAGTCCTCGATGGTGATGTCGAGACGGTTCTCATATTCGACATCTAAGTATTGCCCATCACAAAGCTCCAAACAAGCCAGGCTCAACATTTTAGTGGAACTAGCGATATTTTCATCGGCTATTCCCCTCTCTTTTAGTCTAAGCAACGCTAAATACGCCAGAGTGAACATGGCATCGCCGGCGTTTATCGCCTGAGACTGCCCCCATAATTTCCATACGGTTGGCCGGTGATGACGCTCATCGCTGGCATCTTCTATATCGTCATGGATTAAAGAAAAATTGTGGATGAGTTCGACGGCTGCTGCTGCGGGCATTACCTGCGAAGTGTCACCCCCCACCGCTTGACAACTAAGAAGGCAAAGGGAAGAGCGAGTAAATTTGCCCGATTCTCTGCTACAGGGATGTCCATGCTCATCCTGCCAGCCCATGTGGTATCGTAGCATATTACAAAGAACTGAGGGACAGCTATCGATAACCTTTTTTAACTCAATTCGCACTGTGTCGCGATAAGATGCGCAGGACTCAGGCACGCTATATTTTATGCCCATAAAAGCCAGTCCATATTAACGGCTCAGAAAGCAGATTGTCAACAGGTAGCCATAACGTACAAGATAACTGCCAACAAAAAGCTTGATAAAACTCTATCAGCACGCTATAATTAGCACTTTGGTAGCAAGAGTGCTAATTACAGGAGGTAATTAGATGAATTGTACTGTATGCGGGAATCCGTTGCTTTTTGACAGGGTTGTTTTCCATTGTTCCTGCGGTGCCTTTGTGCATGCCTACTGTTGGGATGAGCATGTATTGCAGGCTCACCAGCCATCCTTTGAGATAGGCGCCGTCGATTTGGATGGCGAATTTATAGCAAGAGAGAGCAAAGTAGAGGAACAGGTTTCAAAGGTAGAAGTTTTGGGGGAACAAATATCGGTGGAGCGAAGCCCGGAAGAACAGAGCCCGGAGGATCAAAGCTCAGAAGAAGAAATAACACCTCTTTTGGAATAGAGGAGGATATAAATGCCTACTTATCAATATCGCTGCCTGAATTGTAACCTTCAATTTGAGCTTAAGCAGAGCTTTCATGATAAGCCGATAGCTGATTGTCCTACCTGCCACGGAATTGCCCGTCGCCTTTTCTCTCCAGTCCCCATCATATTTAACGGGCCAGGCTTTTATGTAACCGACTCCAGAGAGGAAAGAGGGAAAAGGGCCAATCCTGAAGGGCTAGGGAAAAAAGAAAAAGATAGTGGAGGCAGTGAATCATGAAATGTCCTGTCTGTGGCAAAGAAGCCAGAGCCCATATTTATTACTGCGCTAAATGCGCCGTTTATGTACACGAGAAATGCTGGCAGAGGCATGTAGCACAGGCTCACAAAGACTAGCTCACCCTTCATTTAATCATTCAAGCTCTATCATGCTATACTTAATTTGATTGTCCCTGTAGCTCAGCTGGACAGAGCGGCTGCCTTCTAAGCAGCGGGTCGTGGGTTCGAATCCCTCCAGGGACGCCACAATGGACTTACGCTTTAGTAAATAGGCGATGACCGATAAGTATGACGTAGAAGTGCAGTTACTTGCCGTCACCCCTGATGCCGAAAAATTGATAGAGACAGCGGGCAGGCTGTGCTGGGACACACAGGATAAAGCAGGCACGGTACCCGACCGAATTCAGAAGTGGCTGGAGGTCGGGCATGAGTCAATGGTTGAACATGCTTGCGCTACCTTCTACATTCGTGCCAGCCGCGTCCTGACCCATGAGCTTGTCAGGCACAGATTGGCAAGTTACAGCCAGAGAAGCCAGCGATATGTGAAGGAAACCGAGCCAAGATATGTCGAGCCGCCTCCAATTAAAGACAACGAATCTGCCCATAAGCAATTCGAAGAGGTAATGACGACTTGCTGGCAGGCCTATGGTGACTTATTGGACAAGGGGATAAAAGCTGAGATTGCTCGCTACGTCCTTCCCAACGCCTGTGAGACCCAGATAATCTGCACCTGGAATTTCCGCGAAATCCGCCATATCATCAAGCTGCGCACATCCAAACGAGCGCTTCCTGAGTTCAGGGCTGTCGCCGAGGAAATACGGAAGATAGTGAAGGAAATAGCCCCCCAGGTATTTGCGGATTTGTGAATGGTGGAGCGGAGTTATTTCTTGGGATTCTTATTGTTGACTTCCTTCGGATACCAGCGTTCATTAAAATCAGGAATGTTTTTGCTATGGGTTAAGATGACAATCTCGTCGCCTTTATGGAGTTTTGTGTCGTTATCGGCAAAGTGAAATTTATTGTCACGATAGTAGAAAATGACCTTCGCATCTTTGGGAAGCCCCAGTTCACTAACAGAAGTTGCGTCTTCCTCACCAGCCGTAAAAGTAAAAAATCTAGCGTCTTCCTTTAACAACGTAGATAAATTAATATTATCAAGTCCGCGTACCATATTGTCCAGGTGCCGGCTCATCGTCCATACCGGGATAATAGTATCTTCAAGCCCGAGTTCGCGGCATAATTGCTCCAAATCCGTATCTTCGATACTGGTTATGACGCGCTTAAAGCCCATCGAGCGCCCCAGCAGGGATGTGATGATATTAATCTGGTCGCTATTGGTCAGGCAAAATAGAATATCGCTGTTTTTGGGATCAACTTGACTAAGTATTGCCGGCTTGGCCGAATCACCGTGCAGGAAGCTGCAATCCAATTCATCTGAAATCCGATCGATTTTTTCCTTATCGACTTCTATAATAATCACTTCGTGTCCCTGTTTTATCAATGTTTTAGCTGTTATAATCGTTAAGGGGCTGGCTCCTGAAAATACAATCCTCATATTATTCCTCCAGTCTTCTTCCAATCCAAGTCCGAGGATAGAATAGCACTAACCAGGCAATAATTTCCAATCTCCCGAGAAGCATATCTACACATAGAACTCCTTTAAGAATCGCATGCAGTTCGGGAGCAGTTATTCCAGTCGATAACCCGACTGTCCCAATCGCCGAGACAACCTCGAATAACGAATCAAGCGGGTTATGCCCCATGCCTACAAATACCAGCCATGAAATCCCAATGGACGCCAGAAAAACAAAAACGATGCTTAGAGCGCTCTGTATCTCGTCTGTTTCCAACCGGTGCCTGCCAAGACTGGCTTCGGCAACAGCTTGCTTGGGCATACTGGCACGCTGTAGAAAAATATAGAGTAACTGCACCAAAATCAGTAAACGTAGAATCTTGATGCCCCCGGCAGTAGACCCGACACCGCCGCCCAGCAGCATGGAAAAAATGAGCGTAAGTTTTGCACCAGCGTTGATTTGAGAAATATCCAATGTAGAGAAGCCCGCCGTTGATTGAGCAGAAAAAGCATTTAATACTCCATGGCGCAGTGCTTGAATCCAGCTAAAACCATCCTGGGTGAAGAGAAACCATGCCATAAGTAACGCTGCCACCAAACCGGCTATAAGAAGCCCCTGCAGCTGGCGGTCTCGTATTAACACTCTTCCGCCCTCTTTAAACGAGCGGAAGTATAAAACCAGAGGAATAGCGCCTGCCACTGATAGCAATATCACCATTGCTTGTGGCCAAGGACTATTCAATCCTGCCAGGCTGGCATCATGAGGTGAAAACCCTCCGGTGGATACTGCGGAAAGGGAGTATATTACGCTGTTGAACCATCCGGCATCCAGCAACCCTAATACGATAATGCCGAAACCGGTCAATATTGAATAGACGATCAGCACACGGCGAGCATGTGCCCTGGTACTACCGACCAGGTCCTCCTCATAGTCTTCTAAATCGCCAATACGCTTGGCTGACAGACCCGGCCGAATCATGGTTGCCACGAAAAGAATCACGATACCCAGACCCCCGACCCACTGCATCCAGGCACGGGAAAATAGAAAAATAGCCGGTTTATCTGCCACTGAAGCCGTAACGCTCAAGCCTGTTGTTGTTACGCCGGAGATGGTCTCGAATAGCGCATCTGTAAAGCTTAAGCCGGAAGCCATGGTAGGCCACGTCATCACCATCGCCGCAAATAGAAACACCAGAGCTGTAACGACCATCGCTTCGTTTGTCTGGATGCGTCTGGGAGTAGGCAGTCTTTGCAGGAAAAAACCCATAGTAAAGACACCCACCACAACAATGGAATACCGGAGTGTAACACGGTAATCGCCGAATAGAATGGATACAACTAACGGCACCAGCGTAAGCAGTGCCAGAACGATGCTGAGCTGGCCGAAATATTTCAGTACCGGCAGAGGTCGAACGGAATACCTCAGTGCATGCACTATTAACCCCGGTTCATTTCAATTCTATCGTTGATATTGACTCCATAGCCGGTTCTCAATAACCATATGAGCTTAGAGATGCAAGTCGGATACGAAGTATATATATCAATTACAATCTATTATAGCTCTTTTAAGGAGGTTGTAACATGATGTAAAGGAACATGAAACCGAGTATTGTGAGGACCAATCGTGCGATAGGGGTATCGCATTACCTTTATTCCTCTACTATGAGCCAACCCCTGGCCCGTTCTAATGCTCTTGCCCAACCACGGCGCAACGCCTGACGTTCTGTGGTTTCCATGCATGGCGTGAACCGCTGGCCTACTTCCCGTAGCGCTTCTATCTCCTGACTAGATTTCCAAAACCCTATCCCCAAGCCAGCGAGATAGGCTGCTCCTAGAGCCGTCGTCTCTAACATTTTGGGCTGGGATACTTCTACCCCGGCGATGTCGGCCTGAAACTGTGCCAGGAAATTGTTAGTCGCAGCCCCACCATCCACCCGTATCTCCGCCAGCCGAAGACCCGAATTAGCCACCATCGCCTCCAGAACGTCCGTCACCTGATAAGCAATTGATTCCACAGCAGCTCTTACGACCTGGGCTCTGCCGCTGCCACGAGTCAACCCGATGAGCGTACCACGCGCATACATGTCCCAGTGAGGTGCCCCCAGGCCAACAAAAGCGGGTACCAGGTACACACCACCGGTATCCTTTATTTCCATTGCCAGTTGCTCTGATTCCCCTGCCTCCCTGATCAATCCTAAATCCTGTAGCCATTGGATAGCTGCCCCCGCAATAAATACACTGCCTTCCAAAGCATACTCCGCTTTGCCATCGAGGCTACAAGCCACAGTAGTCAGCAGACCATGTCTGGCTACGACAGGTTTCTTGCCTATGTTCATAAGCACAAAAGCACCTGTGCCATATGTCACCTTAGTCATACCGGGCTGATAGCATGCTTGGCTAAACAAGGCCGCCTGCTGGTCACCGGCTACCCCGGTAATGGGAATCCCATCCTCGGTATAACCAAAAATGTTAATCGAGGGGTAAACATCTGGTAGCATAGAACGAGGAATGTTAAAAAGTCGAAGTAGTTCGTCATCCCAATCCAGGGTATTGATGTTGAACAGCATGGTGCGAGATGCATTTGAGAAATCGGTGGCATGCACTCTGCCATTGGTGAGTTTCCAGAGCAACCAGGCGTCCACGTTACAAAATAGAATCTCACCATGTTCTGCCCGCTCCCGTACCCCAGGTAAGTTCTCCAACAACCACTGTATCTTTGTCGCCGAGAAGTACGCATCGATTACCAAGCCAGTCTTGGCCTGGATGATTTTGGCAACCCCTTGTGCTTGGAGCTGCTCACACCTGTCTGCCGTCCTGCGGCATTGCCACACGATAGCCCGTCCTATAGGCTCTCCAGTCGCTCTATCTATAAGTATGGTGGTCTCTCGCTGGTTGGTGATGCCTATGGCAGCAATGTCAGCGTCCCCAATTCCGGCAGCGTGCTTGGCTTGGCTGACTGCGTGTAAAGTCTGCTCCCAAATCTCCGACGGGTCATGCTCCATCCAGCCTGGCTTTGGATAGTACTGGGTAATCTTGGTGTAACCACGCCCACGTATGATTCCATCACGGTCAACAATAAGTGTCGTTGTCCCGGTGGTACCTTGGTCAATAGCAAGAATGTAAGTTCTCACTCTACATCCTTCCATGCGCTAACTCATGGATATGGGCTCGCCATCGTCCGGTAGTTATTGAAGTGCAGCAAAGCAATCCGATATAGCAGCTTCTACATCCTTCCCTTCGAAAAGAACTGCGTAAACTTGCGTTAAAAGGGGCAAGTCATTCATGTTTAACTTACCATTTTTGCTCAACATTTGCGCTAGCTTATATACTGCTTTAGTGGCTGGATAAGTCTCGACGGTTTGATGCCTATTTTTCATTTCCTCAAGTGCCTGTTCTGTCGACATGCCACCCCCGAGCATCTTCCCAAATAAGCATGTCCGCCCCCCGAGAGCGGTGACATATAAATCCCCGATGCCTGCTGGTCCTAATACAGTTTCTTCCTTTCCTCCCATTGTTTGGACAATTTTGGATAGTTCAACTGCTCCCTCCCATAGCAACGCCGCTCTTAAGTTGTGCATTTTCACTCTGACATCTGTTTTGCCTTCTACTCCGTCGCAGAACCCCAGGGCAACAGCGAATGCATTTTTTAGTGCCGCACACAGCCCGACACCTATAACATCAGTGGTTATCTTCATCTTGTAAACTGGAGTGGTGAATACTTCTTGGCAGTGCCGGGCTGCAGCCAGGTCCTTTGAGGCGAAAACAACTTCAGTAGGCACACGCTCAGCAACCCCCTTGGCTATTGAGGGGCCACCTACTGTTACCATTGGATTTTTGCCGCGGAGTGCCTCTGGGAGTTCGCTCTCGATGACATCCAGCATTGTCAGCATATTCCCAGTTTTAGAGTCTTCCCCCAGCCCTTTGGCAGCATTTACTATGATCATCCCGTCTTTTACAAAAGGAACTAACCTCTGCATTATAGACCTGATGCCGGAGGATGCAAGCGCTAACACAACAACCTCTACATTTTGGCAAGCCTTTTCCAACTCCGCAGCGGAAAACAGGGTGACACACCCTGGCAACGCAATGCCTAATCGGATGTGCTGCCCGGTCCTCGCCATTGTCTCCAGGACTTCGGCATCAAACTCAGTCCCCCAGAGATTCACTTCCTGCTTATTCTGGCATAATGGAACGGATAAAGCAGTGCCCATATCTCCAGCGCCCAAAACAAGAATCTTGCCCATTTGTTCACACCTCTTCGTAAGTAGAGTCGTCTACAAAACCATTATAATTAAAATAAGGTGACATTTGGTTTCCCCAAAACCTTAGTCTATAGTGTATCATCCCCCCTACGCTTTGAAGTGTCTTTTGGTTTTTTCACGAGGCATGTAACCTGCCACTTGGGGGCGGGTTAAAATTGGCTAGTGGTAAGTAACTAAAAGATACCTCATTTGGTCTGCCTCGTCAAGGCTTACGAAGTAGTTCCCTTCTGCTATATATTGCTTCGGACAGAGCGTGTGGCTTTCACCAATTGAATTGACATAGATGGAGAAAAGGTCAAGTACACTACATTCTGCCGATGTTATCAGACGGGAAGATGAAGAAGTCTCTCGGAGTTCTGCCTATGGTTACCCTTGGTGGAGCTGAGGGGATTCGAACCCCTGACCTCCTCCGTGCAAGGGAGGCGCTCTCCCAATTGAGCTACAGCCCCACGGTCAATTATTGTATCAAATACTGGGTGGTAGCAAAAGATTTATCCTTTTTAGTTTATGGCATAGCTGCTATACTAAAGAGGATATAGATGTCGAGCATAACCTTCTTAACGGCTCTCGCCGCAGGGATTCTATCCTTTTTATCACCTTGTATTCTACCGCTGGTCCCGATATATCTGGCCAACATAGCTGGTGCATCAGTTCTTACCCCAGACCTTCCTAATCGAAGACATATTTTCCTCCATACCATCAGCTTCATAGTCGGTTTCTCTCTGGTTTTTACCGCTTTAGGAGCTTCTCTTGGCTTATTGGGAGCCGCGGTGCCACAGGATGTGTTGGAAAAGGTGGCCGGTGCTCTGTTAATCACGTTTGGCATATTCCTAATAGCCGCTACTAAGGTGCCCTGGCTCAATTATGAGAAACGCCTTGACTTTGCCAGGGCTAAAGGTACAGGCTATCTGAGGTCTCTGCTAATAGGGGTAATATTCTCACTGGGCTGGATTCCCTGTGTTGGCCCGATTCTGGGGGGTATACTAGCCTTGGCAGCGAGTTCACAAACAGCGTGGCAGGGAGTTTATCTTTTACTTGCTTATTGTTTGGGGCTGGGGCTGCCTTTCATCGCCGTGGGTCTAGTGTTGGGGGCAGCATCCCGATACCTCAGATGGCTTAGCCGCCATGCTTTTGTCACCTCCATAGTAGCCGCGGTACTGCTTATCAGCATGGGAATTCTGATGTTGACCGGTTACCTAAACTATCTCAGCGGGCTTATGCCAGGAGGTTACTAATATGGCCAGTAGAATGTCAAAAAAGTTAATACGTATAACTCTGATTATCGCGGTTCTTGCTCTAGCTGGAGTCGCTCTGAGTTGTAGTTCCTCGCTATTATCCCAAGAGGCACCAGACTTTACATTGCCTACTATGACAGGGGCTAATATAACCCTGTCTGAGCTAGAGGGGACTCCGGTGGTGCTTAATTTCTGGGCTACATGGTGTGGCCCTTGTCGTGCGGAATTGCCTTATTTTGAGGCTGTAGCCCAGGAGAGTGAAGGAGAGATAAAAGTCATAGCCATTAATGTAGGTGAAAGCGCTTCAACGGTACAAACCTTCTTCGGCGATTATGAACCAACCATGATAGTAGCCCTCGATGAAAATAGAGAAGTTTTCGTGAACTATTGCCAGGAGGATAACCCACGAGGGTATATTCCAATTACATTCTTCGTCGATAGCGAAGGTATAGTTCAGTACATAAAAATTGGCGCATTTACGAGTGAGGCGGAACTGTGGGAAACCCTGGACAGCGTTTTTTGAAATACTATTCTGCGAACTTCCTGAAGGCAAGGGTGGCATTAACTCCACCGAAGCCAAAGGAGTTGGAAAGAGCTACATTTACCTGCGCCTTTTTGGCGATATTAGGGACATAATCCAAGTCACATTCAGGGTCCGGGGTATCATAATTTATGGTAGGCGGTATAATACCATCCCTCATGGTAAGAACAGTGAAAATAGCTTCTACTGCACCTGCTGCCCCCAATAAATGACCGAACATAGATTTATTGGAGCTTATAGGCACCTTTTTGCTTTGTTCTCCCAAGGCTGCCTTTATAGCCTTAGTCTCAGATACATCACTGAGAACGGTAGACGTTCCGTGAGCGTTGATGTAGTCAACATCGCTAGGCGAGATAGCGGCGTCACTCAGGGCCAGCTTAAGACACCGTGCTTGATTTTCCCAATCAGGCTCGGTTATATGAAAGCTGTCGATGTTGGAGCCGTAGCCGGCAAGCCCGGCATAGATTTTAGCCCCTCTTCGTACGGCTGACTCCAGTTCCTCCAAGATAACAACCCCGGCACCTTCTCCGATTATAAAACCATCACGGTCTTTATCAAAGGGGCGGCTCGCCTTCTCGGGCTCATTGTTCCTTCGGGATAGGGTTCTCATTTTGTCAAATCCAGCAATGGCAATGGGGAGAATGTAGGCATCGCTCCCCCCAGCAATCATGGCATCTGCTTCGTCATATTGAATAAGCCTGAAAGCATCACCAATACAATTGTTTCCGGTAGCACAGGCAGTAACGACACATTTGCTCGGCCCCCGGGCACCAAAAGCCATGGAGACCTCCCCTGCCGCCATGTTGGCTATAAATCCAGGAATGAAGAAAGGGGAAACTTTGTCTGGCCCTTCATCACGAAGGGCGAAAAGGTTCTTTCCATACATAGTCATGCCGCCAGCACATGAGCCCAGCACTACCCCTACTCTGCTGGCATTATTTCCATTTATAGTCAATCCAGCATCATCTATTGCTATACGAGCAGCTACTAGCGCATACTGTATGAAGGGGTCTGTCCTTCTAATTTTTTTCTTATCCAGAAAGTCCTCAGGATGAAAATCCTTGAGCTCGGCAGCGATTTGCACGTTAAATGCAGAAGGGTCAAACTTGGTGATTCTGGCCACCCCTGATTTGCCCTGGTATAGCTTTCGCCAGGATTCTTCAACACCCGTGGCTAAGGGAGTAACAGCGCCAAGTCCAGTGATTACTACTCTTCTTTTTTTAAGTGCTCTGTTCACGCTTGTTCAACACTTATTGTCCAGCCTAAAAAGCTTTTTAAGCTGATTTTTTAGCCCTGTCGCACCGTCACAAGCAATAAATGGAGGCAGGAGTGCTTATTCCAGCAATGGCTACTTTCTAGATTTTTGATTCGATGTAGCCAATTGCATCTTGAACAGTTTGTAAATTTTCCGCGTCCTCATCGGGGATTTCGATTTTGAAGGTGTCTTCCACCGCAGTAATCAATTCAATAAAGTCCAGGCTATCAGCACTAAAGTCATCAGCAAATGACGCCTCTGGGACTATTTTTGATTCATCAACTTCCAACAGCTCCACTATCAACTTTTTTAACTGTTCAAAGGTTTCGGCCTCACTCATTTTCTCGTCCCCTTTCTGGCGTTAATTCCTTAAGTTCTACTTGGAGCATATTGTCTGAGGTAGTTCTGCTTGATTTATCATTGTGATAGTTCAGTTTTTGAGCCCCTAAAACTTGTATTATATCACCCCTACACTGTCAAGGGAATTAGGGACGCACATAGTGATTATAAAAATTTTGAGATGAATTTCAAGCTCCCCGGGTAGGACTCGAACCTACAACCAAGCGGTTAACAGCCGCCCACTCTACCATTGAGCTACCGGGGAACGAACACCTGAGCGCAACTGCTCAAATTCGCTAGCACTGATTTTGGCATCTTTTAGGATTTTCCTCAAGGTACTTTTCCCTAAGTCTCTTTGATGTAACCCTCATCCACAGGCAAATTCGGTTGCTGGGCAGCTTGCATGGCTAGCTCGTCGCAGCGTATATTTTCGGGGGTTCCGGCGTGCCCCTTAACCCAGCTAAACTGTACCTCATGATACTCGCATAGTTGCAAGAGCCTCTCCCAGAGGTCGGGATTCAACACTTTTTCCCGTTTATTGCGCTTCCATCCGCTTGCTCGCCATCTCTGAGCCCATCCTCTCGACATCGCCTTGACTAAGTATTCAGAATCACTGTACAACGCCACCTTGCATTTCTCTTTTAGAGCCTCTAACGCGACAATCGCAGCCATTATTTCCATTCGGTTATTGGTAGTTTTGCGATAGCCCCCTGATAGCTCTCTTTTGTGACTTTGATAGAGGAGTATTACTCCATACCCACCGGGGCCAGGATTTCCCAGGCATGCGCCATCAGTATATATAGTCACGTGCTTAACTTTTTCCATTATAGTTTTTGTTTTGATATCAAGACGTCAAGTTTTTCACTTCTTTTCTGATTTTAATTGGCTGCCGGGCCAGGATTCGAACCTGGGCTAAAGGATCCAAAGTCCTCTGTGCTACCGCTACACAACCCGGCACTTATACCCATTTAAGTTTGCTATCTGTAGTGCCGAAGGTCGGACTCGAACCGACACGAGGGTTGCCCCCCAACAGTTTTTGAGACTGCCGCGTCTACCATTCCGCCACTTCGGCGCAGTTACCCTAGAAAACTCAATCCCCTTAAACATTCTCAGTGACCTCCCATTCGCGAGGAGGCGTCCTACTGCTAACTTTGTGCTGCACTATAACCTCATAGTTGGTGCCGAGGAGCGGAGTCGAACCGCTGACACGCGGATTTTCAGTCCGCTGCTCTACCACCTGAGCTACCTCGGCATCAGGGATATTGTAGGTTTTCCCTATCCTAGTGTCAAGCAAGTGTACTCGTGGTTGTTTAACCGCCGCCTTGAGCAAAGGAAGTGCTAAACGGGCTGCTAGCTTGGGGCACCAGGCTTGACCAAAGGGATGTGAGCAGCACAAAGGGGGCATTCTTGAGGTGAATAAACTGTGGTGGGGGCACGAAGACAGCTGAAGAAGGGCAGGTTAAAGTCCAAATTTTCCTCACTGCGGTCGACAAGCACTCCAATACCAATGACAATCCCCCCCAGTTTAGCTACAGTACTTATCGTCTCTCTGAGCGAGCTTCCTGTGGTCAGGATGTCATCAACAATAAGGATGTGTTCGCCGGGCTCAATTTCAAAATCGCGTCGGAAGACCCTTACCTCTCCTTCTTTTTCGGCAAAGATGCTCCTTGTTCCTAATTGGCGGGCGGTTTCAAAGGCCAGGATAATGCCGCCGGTAGTTGGCCCAGCAACTACGTCTATTTTTTGCCCTTTAAAGTGTTGGGCGATAAGGCGACACAGTTTCTCAGTAAGATGCGGGTGCTGCAAGATGCGAAACTTTTCCCAATAAACAGGTGAGTGTAATCCTGAGGCGAGCAGGAAATGGCCTTCCTTTATTGCTCCGGCCATCTTGAATATCTCCAGCATATCTTCACTCAAGTTGCACCTCAAATGAATGGCTAACCATCATTTCTTGCTCATCGGCTTCGTTCAACTCCGGGTAGTTGTAATGCTTGGCTAACCTCAATTTGCTTGGTGGCCAGTAGATAAACCAGGCTTTGCCGATGATATTATCCCGTGGCACCGTCCAGCCTTTACTTGAATCTGTGCTGTTGTTGCGATTGTCGCCGAGGACGAAGTATTCGTTCTTGGGAACTTCTGTGGTCGGCATCGTGTAGTTTGGCGGCGCCATGATATATTCCTCCTCCAGGGGGGTGCCGTTGATAGAAACTTTTCCATCTTTAATCTCCACGGTCTCGCCGGGCAAGCCAATAACACGTTTGATGAAAGGGTATTCGGAATCAAACGGCGGGTCAAAGATTATTACCTCTCCTCGCTGTGGGCCAGAGGAGCGATAACACACCTTGTTAACCATAATGCACTCACCTTCTTGAAAATTGGGCTCCATACTGGACATTACTACAGTATAGCTCTGTACAGTGAGTCGAAGGAGAGCAAAAACGGCTACGGCGATAAGAATAGTTATGCCGACTTCACGAAGAATTTTCATTAGTAAAGGTTTATTTTATCATAAACCATGAGGTCAGTTAATTAGTTATAGGTCTACTTGTCTGCGCTGCTTCTTAATGCTAACATTATTACCTCGGGCCGCTAGCTCAATTGGTAGAGCAGCTGACTCTTAATCAGCAGGTTCAGGGTTCGATCCCCTGGCGGCTCACGTTCAACCCCAGTGTCCTTTGCTAACATTTTGCTAACGGACACCCTCAAGTTTTCGTTATTAACTTCTTCAAAAATCCTATCGAACCTTTCAGCTGCAGCCTCTTGTAGTCCCGGTAGTACGTGGCTATATGTATCCAGTGTTATGCCTATATTTGCGTGTCCTAGACGCTCTGATACTACCTTGGGATGTACGCCCGCCTTTAACATTAACGTAGCATGAGTATGCCGCAAGTCATGAAGCCTGATATTCTTTAGCCCGGCTTTTCCTGCTATCCTATGAAAAGCTTGTGTTACCACATCCGGGTCTAGCGGCCTTCCATCAGGCCACGAAAAAACAAAGTCCTCGTCAGTTAGAGGATTGCCTATTTGGCTCCTTATAAGCTCCTGGTCCTCTCTATATTCAAGTAATAAAGCAGCTATCGATGGTGATAAAGATACAGCCCTCTTACTATGTAAAGTCTTCGGCTCTTTTATGATGAACTCTTTACGAATTCTATATGCAGACTCAACCACATTTAGTTCAAGCCCAATCAAATCAATATTCTTCCATCTTAAGGCAATAGCTTCACCTCTACGAAGCCCAGTATAGAGTAACATTGCAAATAGAGGATAGTACATCGTGTTACTGGCAATATCCAGAAGCTTCGACGCCTCACTAGCGTCTAATACTTTTATCGTTGCCCTTGCCACTCGTGGTGGTGTGATAAGCTTTGCCACATTACGGACAACCAGCCCCATCTTTACCGCTTGGTCTAATGCCTTGCTCAAAATGCGGTGGTGATAGAGAACGCTTCTGTTTGATAAACTGCCTTTCCCATCAATACGCCCTTTCGCCAGCTTGTCAGAGTAATATGTCTGTATTTGCTGTGGTTCGAGTCTTGACAGTGCAATCGAGCCAAGCCCCGGCTTTAGATGACGGTCTATTATGGAACGATAACTCACATATGTCCTCAACGTTGTGTTCATTATTACGAAGCTTTCGCACCACTGTTCTAACCAGTCACCCAGAGTGATTTTGTTGGGCTTAACATATGAACCTTGTTCGAGTGAAAGCAGAACTTCACGCAAGGCACGCTCAGCATCCCTTTTCGTGCCTCTTACAGTCTGCGACTTCTGCCGTCGCTTCCCGGTAGCAGAATCAACTGGCAAATCATAAACGATTGTCCAGCTACCTTTGGCTCTTTGATAGATATGACCTTTCATTATTCTGCCTCCGCTAATTTCTTTTCCAAACCTATTTTTGGTACCAGCAACCTCTTACCTAATCTTATCACAGGAAGTTGCCCTTGCTTTACCAGTTCATAAGCAAAATTCCTCGATATACCGAGCATTTCGGCTGCTTCCGGCACTGTGAGACATAATCTCTTTTCAATATCCATGTTCAATTTTGTAACCACCCTCTACAAGTACCCTTTCCAGTTGTTCAGGATGTTCAGTTTCAACAATTTGCCATCTCTGCCATTCCGATTCTCGCTTTTCAATATTAGGCGAGAAGCCTCTGGAAAAGCCATACATCCGGCATTTACCACACCAAAGCAAGGCAAGATGCAAATCCGACCAGCCTCTCATTTTTCTTAGATACTTCGATATATACGCCGCGCAGTTAACATTGATTCTCTTAGGACTTTCAACGTTAGCTCTACCCTGTCGCCAATTACCATTGATAGTCTTAACCGGCGCCAACCATCTTAGATTCGGAAAGAAGATATGCACGTGTGGATAACCAGTAGTAGGTTGCACTTCTACAACCCATAAATAATGTAATCTTCGCCAACCTCTTCTTTTCCTATACTGGTTCACTGCATTCAGAAACCGCCTGATATCTTTACCAAAACTACGCCAGGCTTCTCGCTTTCCAATTCCCTTTGGGTCATAAGTTAGCGTTACCATTAGCCCTGGAACCCTCTCGTATTTACTGAGCCGCCTCCGGATTTTTCGTGACATATATAATCGCCCATCGTCAAAATATCTGCTTTTGCAACTTGTTGGCATAATCTTTAAAACTGAAGGCTCTTCTCTCTTATTCAAAACGACATGTGTCCTACCAATACGTCCTTTATATACCTCGAAATCCCACAATGTCCGTAAACACTGTACCCAATAAAGCTGACCGTTGACATTATTCATAATAAGACTAGGAAAGAAGGAGAGGCGGGCGAGTGGCAATCGCCACCGCCCTCGCCAACATCGCTTCGCATTACTTGTTCATTCATCTTCGTATCTCAAGAACCATTCAATGTCGCAAGGATATACGACACCACGCTCAGGAATCTCCGGATATTCAGGATGGTGCGTTCTGACCTCATCCCAATCTAGCGTATCACCAAGACTACCCCTGCACCCGTTGGTCGGACACTTCGGCATAGTATCAATCTCGTACTCCACGTGATTAATTATCACCTTCTTAGGCTCAGCTTCTTTATAATCCTCAATCAGAACAGCCTTTCCGCAAAAAATGCATAATACATACTTGTCAAAGCCAGGAACGAACGTATTTAGTGACCTTTCGTGCCTAACTTCAATGATTCCATTTTGCACAGCAAGTACAATCGCATGGGCACGACTATTCGCCCCAAGCTTTTGCATTAAATTCCAAATATGATTTCTCACTGTATTTACACTTACCCCCAATCTCCCAGCTGCCTCATTGTTATTTAATCCCCTACCAATAAGTGCTAAAGCCTCAAGTTCACGCCTTGTTATGTGGATATTGTTCTTAATAATGAAACCGCCATCTCCAGCTGTGCCTTGCCTAACATTGATTGCCATTTATATCTCCCTTAAAACCGTTAATATGACTATATGCAGTTAATATAACTATATCAATCTCATTTAAAATTGTCAATAGACAAAAATACTAATTTGTTATATAATCACTAAGACTCAGTTAGACAAAGATACAATGGAAAAGAAGTCAATAGAACCTTATTTCACCTTCGGTACTTGTGTGAGATATTTGCAGGATGTTGAAGCTGGACGCAAAATCTTCGGAGACTCATATGTCCTTCCCAATATCACTAGATTCTTAGGAGAACTTGACCAACTCGGACTTACAGTAACGAGTATCGCTGCTCGGGATTTAAGACAATTTAAGACTAAACTGGAGAAGCTCACCGACAAAAGCTCACAATTATCTCAGCAACAAGCCGATGACTTGACCAATATAATTTTCACACTACGAAAGACACTGCAAGCCGAATTACAAACACTTGAAGCTTTTATCGTGACACCAAAAAGATTTGATATCGATAAACTACTCAATGATGTTGGTTCACTCATGGCTCCAGGTGTTTTCAGAGCATTACCCCCAATAACACAATATGATTTATCCGAAGCCGGAAACTGCATTGCCTTCGATAGACCAACTGCTGCCGCTTTTCATCTCTTACGCGCTACAGAAGCAGTGCTACGCCATTTTTATTTCACTCTTATACGTACAAAACGTGTATCCCCCTTACTGTGGGGAGATGTGGTTCAAGACCTAAGAACACGAATAAAGACCAAGAAACATATCGTGCTCTATAACAACTTGGATAACATCCGCCACTCCTATAGAAATCCAACTCAACATCCTGAAGCAATCTACGATATACATGAAGCACAAGACCTATTACCCTTGTGCCTCGAAGTTATTGGTCGCATGATTAGAATACTACCTTAGCATTATCATCTATTTATCAATCAATTGCTTATCTGGTCTGCTAACATTTTTGCTAACCAACTTTTCGCCACCATAAGACACTGAAAGGTACTTAACGGCACAAATTGAAGCTAAATCGTCAATAAAAAGGTATCAGGAATTACTTCTTTTCACGCTCAGGGACATACCTCTTGTATCTCTTAATCAGCAGGTTCAGGGTTCGAGTCCCTGGCGGCTCACATTAGATACCGAATCACCCTCGAATGGTATGGGACACATCACCCAACGGCAGCTGGTTGACAAAAAACCCTGGGATAAACCTTTCCTGGATAAGAGATATTATTCTAGCGTCTCGATAATAGCTGTCTAGGTGTTGGTCTTATCCCGAAATCGGCTCGGGTGCGAAGAAAGCGAGCTATATCCTCTCGGTTTATTATTCCAATGACTTTCCCCCGTCTTCTATTACCTCTCATCGTCTTTCTTGCAGCACAGTGCAACCGATAAGCTTGTAAGCTAATTTAGCCAATAGGAAAGCGCAAGAACCTGGCCCCTCCGCCGGGCAAAATTCCATTAAATCGAAGCCCACTACATGCTTGTGAAGGGCAACCGGTTCTATTATATCCAGGACTTGCCGCCATGACATGCCGTCGGGCTCGGGGGTGCCTACTGCCGACATAATAGCAGGGTCTAGAACATCTACATCTATGGTGATATAGACATCTTCGCTAAGCGAGTCCACTATCTGGTCTATAGAAGCTGTATTCGATGCCAAGTCAGGCATATAGAAAGGTGTCAGCTTGTTTTGTGTTAAGAATTGTTTTTCTTCACAGCTGAGGCTGCGC
This sequence comes from Dehalococcoidia bacterium, assembly GCA_030606765.1. The sequence goes on along the minus strand of JAUWFX010000013.1, from coordinate 661 downwards.
ACCCCTACCTGAGAGATAGGGCAAAGCTCAAAGATGCGGCGCATAACACAAGCCTGGCTATATTTAGTCCCCAGATATTCATCTCGAAGGTCAGCATGGGCATCTAGTTGCAACACAGAAAGTCTGGGAAATGCTTCCTTGAAAGCGCGAACTGCTCCTAAAGAAAGGGAGTGTTCTCCACCAAGCAACACTACAGATTTCTCCTTTTGTATTAAGCCTTTAATCACTTGATAAACTCTGTCAATCATGTCTTGGGGGCTGCTCAGCAGGGGTTCTACCTGGGGCAGGGTAGAAATACCAACTTTATATATCTCGCGGTCCAGCTCTAAATCATAAAGCTCTAAATACTGGGAGGCGTCGATAATAGCCTGTGGGCCATGGCGAGATCCGCCTCGCCATTCACTGGTGCTGTCGTAGGGGACAGGCACAATTACAGTCTTGGCTTGTTGTAAATTTGAATAAGGTGGGGCTAATCCAGCAAAGACCCGATGTGGCAGGAATATCCCCTCATGCCAACAAGCGAAGGGTTCAGGGTTACAGTCGTGGTCATTCATGGTAAATAAAACTTTGGGGGTTGGCCATCGCAGGTTCTGCTTTGGGCCATTCTCTATCAATCAGGCAGGTTCGCAATTTAACCAGCTGGAATCCCTCTCGGAAATCT
>JAUWFX010000043.1 GCA_030606765.1 Dehalococcoidia bacterium | reverse complement strand
GCAAGAATGGCATTTTGCATGAAATGGTACTGTAAAATAGACAACACTATATCCTCTTTACCTTAACTCCCAAATGTCAACAACCATCTCCTTTGCCGAGATTGCCACGCCCCGACTTGTCGAGGCTCGCAATGACACTTTCTCTTTTATCATTGCGAGGAGCGGAGCGACGAAGCAATCTCAGTTTGCACTGAGATCGGAGCTCCGTAAAGCTGAGTCAGCACCTCTTCCCTGAGCATGGACTCCGGGCTACCTTGCCGCCATATCTTGCCATCCTTCATTAGAATCAGTCGTTGGCAAGTAGAGGGTAGCGTTCTAAGGTCATGGGTGACAAATAGAGTGGTCGTATGATACTCCTTGTGAATGAGTTGTATCAGGCTTAAGATTTCGCGTTGAGCCTTTTTATCTATTGAAGCTGTAGGCTCATCGAGGAGAAATATCTCAGGCTGCTGAACCAAAGCTCGGGCAATGGCTGCCCTTTGATATTCGCCTCCGGATAGATGACCTATTGGGCGTCGGGATAAATGAGCCATGCCCACCATTTCCAATACCTCATCTACTGTTTTCCACTGAGTCCGTGTCGGCCGACGGAATAGTCCCAGGCGACCATAGCAGCCCACCATTACCGTCTCTCTAACATTGATAGGCAACCTGGGGTCGATGCGCTCTACTTGGGCCACATAGCCTATGCGCTTCCTCAAATTACTGCTATTTCTCCCGTTTAGCCGCGACCCTAATACCCAGGCCTGGCCATGGACCAGCTTGCCCAGGCCATTGACTATTGTGAGCAAGGTAGTTTTGCCGGCACCGTTAGGTCCGATAATGCCAATGAATTCTCCTTTCCTGACCTCCAGAGACACACCCTGTAGAGCCACATCTTCCCTGTAAGAGACCACGGCGTCTTGAATCTTAATGACTGTGTTATCCATATTGTTCCTCCCATTCATTCAAAGCTTCCAGCAGTAAATCAACGTTCTTATCTATTGCCTTCTCCCAGGTTTCGGTGTTTTCGAAGCCACCGGGAAAGTTGGATATGGTTACTTGAATGGCTTCAATATCCTGTGCCATGGCCGCGCTTGTCGCCGTTGCACCACTCTGGAGATTGTCGATAACTAGAGCTACACCAGCTTCTTTAGCTTCGACTACCAGCGTTTCCACATCCGCCACACTTAAATCTTCAGGCCGACCATAGGTAGCCACGACATCAAACCCTGCCCACTCTGCAAATCCTGCTTGGTACTCTACACAAAGCACCTTTACTCCGCTTACATTGGCGTCTTGCAATTTACCTTTCACTTCCTCACCCTTAGCTAAAATGGCTTGCGTCCTTTCTGCAGCTTTCTCTTGATAGTATGCTGAGTTTTCTGGGTCTATCTCACCCAAAGCTCGTGCAATTTTATCTGTGGTTTCAGCTTGGATTTGAGGCACCATCGGCATATCTGGAACGTCGATAACTTTGATAACAAGGTCAGGGTTGTCAGCAGCTTCCACAAGCCCGGTTATATTTTTCATATTTTGCTGCCAATTGTGAATGATAAGGACTCTGCTATTGGCTAACGTCTCTACATCGCTCGGCTTCACATCGTAGTGTCCCGGACACATGCCCGGTGGTATAAGAGTGTGAGTTTCCAGTTTGTCACCAGCTACATCCTGAATAATGTCGGCGATAAGTGAGCTCCCTGCCATGATATCAGTCGAAGGTTGGGCATGTTGGGCAAGGACCAGGACCGTCACTAAAGTCCCTACAAGCGCTGCTATCAACAAGCCTATCAGAATTTTTCTTCTCATAATTCCCCCTTTTTATGCTTTATGTATTTACCGTCAGACTATTCTGGGAATGAACTTCCATGGCACTTGTCTCGCATACTCCTCATACTCTTTTCCAAATCGTTCTTTTAAAAGTTCCTCCTCTTTTATTGCGGTCAAGTAGGTTAAAATGGTGAAGATGACCGCTGGAATGACCATCCACACAACAGCAAAGCCAAGTGCAAAACCAAAATATATTAGAACCAATCCCAAGTAACCCGGGTGTCTAACCTTGGAATACAGGCCAGAGGTTACCAGCGTCCTCACTTGCACCGAATGCTGATGTGCCTGAACGCTATACTTTTTCATCTCTTTATGAGCGTATCCTAAGTGGATAACATAGCCAATCACCAGCAAAACAACTCCCAGAATGTTTGGCAACGGATACAAAGGAAATCTTGGCCAAGAAAATATGATCCCCAATATTCCTCCGCCAATTAATATTGGGAATTCAATTGCCATGCCAACAGTGAATTTTGCCCGGCGATACCTGTCTAACAAGCTATTTTTGTTCATTTTCCGTTCTTTAACGATATTCCATGCATTTGCAACTAATTGCAATTATCAGGCAAAAAAATTAATCCTTTTCCAGTTGTATTTGAGACTTTAGGAAGTCTATCTGTCGCACCTTGCCCTGGAAAACCCTCCGTTCTCCGAAGAGGGTCTCTACTTCTACTCGCCGGTCAGCAATTGTCAGGCGGGCGATGTCCTCCAGAATTGGCTTGTCACCTTCTTTAGCCTCATAAAGTTTAGCCATACACATACTAATGCCTCTCCTTGCTCTTTGGTAGAGCCTGTTTTGCTTTCATCAGTTCGTTGCTAACCGCAGCCATCTTAGCTGCTGCTTCCTGTAACTGCTGTGCTACCTCAGCGGATAACGAGACAACTTTATCAGCCCAATCACGGAACTCTTGCTCATGCTCGCTGTTATGTTCAATCCAATAGTCAAGCAGAATTTGCAGTTTTTCTTGAACGTCATCCATAGCAGTATTCTTATTTACAATGATTAGTCGGGCTTGCCCCTCTTTTTCCTGAGGCACTTACTACACTCTCCTGAAATAGCCAGATGCCTTAAATCAGCATCAAAACCGTATTCCCGAAGCAAGGTGTCTTGTAACGGATGTAGGACAGATTCCTCCAGGTCTATTACCTTACCGCAGCTATGGCAAACGAGGTGATGGTGATGCCCTTTCTCAGCAACATGATAGCGGAGACGTCCTTCGCCAAAGTTGGTTTCCGTAACCAAATCTAATTTCTTCAGCAATTCTAGAGTGCGATAGACAGTGGATATATTGGCATAGGGATAACGACTATGTAACTGCTCGTAGATTTCTTCAGCGCTGATGTGCTTGTCGGCATTATGAAGTGCCTCAATGACCAGCATGCGCTGGGGAGTTAAGCGATGTCCCTTTTCTTGAAGAGTTTCGTGGCAGCTCATTGGCGGGGAATACTATAACAGGACAACAAAATTATTGCAACAAGTTGCTAATGCGATTATTTTCCCATCTTGCTTTCCAGCGATATGGTGACCGGCCCATCATTATGGATTTCCACCAGCATATGCTCCTGAAAAAGCCCGGTTTCCACCTTAAGACCTGTGGAGCGAACTTGCTCCACAAAAAACTCATATAACTCCTTAGCCAGGTCCGGTGGGGCTGCCCCGGTAAAGCTGGGGCGCCTCCCTTTGCGTGAATCAGCCAGAAGAGTAAATTGGCTTATTATTAAAATATCTCCCCTTATTTCCAGCGCTGAGAGAGCAAACTTGCTGGCCTCGTCAGCAAAAATACGCAGGTTAACCACTTTGTTTGCCAGGTAACTGGCGTCTTCCTTCGAATCACCTTGAGCAACGCCGAGAAAAACCACCAGCCCCCGGCCAATCTCGCCCACTATATCGTCATTCACGCTCACTGAGGCCATGGAAACCCGCTGCACTAATGCTTTCATCTTTATTTCGCTCAATATAATTATGCCACCTTCTCGGATTTATTTCCGCACTCGCAGATAATTTGACCAACGGTTTGGCAGTCCTTTGTGTTAGGCAAACGTTGACCTAGTACTGGTTTCCAGTTGGGAATAGTCAGGGGTATAATTAATTCAAGAGGAAATCTGTTGAGTAGACAAGGAGGCAGATAATATGACTGAGCACCATGAAAAGGCCACTGCACATCTAGGTCTTAAGGCAAGCATTGAAGCCGTTTACACTGCAGCAACATATAAGAGGTTCGAAGAAGACATCATTTTCTTGAGGAGACAGGCAAAGGATGCAGCTGACGAATCTACGAGAAAACGCTACGCTAGGATAATAATACTATTGACAGCGCCTTATTTGGAATCTGTGTCGAATTTGATGTTTGGTGAACTAATAGACAAGGAGTTGGATGAAGTTGACAATCGGGCAGATTTGCATAAGCCGATACGGAGGTTTAGAGCAATTCACCACGTATTGTTGAATAAGGAACTGAAACTTGACACTAACGGCATACAAGACATATTTCATATACGAAATAACATCACTCTTCATCCTGCGGGCCGTGAAGTGATGAAGATTGCTGGCGAAGGGTCGGGGCGCTTAGATAAAAGCATCGCTTACAAGAAATTCAGGAGCTTCCCGTTCGTCTACTCCCACTTTACACTCAATGAAGCTGATGAAATACTTAGGGAGGTTTATCAATTTCTGACGAAATTTCTTGGGCTCATTAAAGACAAAATATCAAAAAAGCAATTTGATAGTTGGTGTGCGAAGGAATTAACTGAATGGGTCAAAGGCCCGGATTATTCTGGGGACATAACACCCAATTTGTAGTAGGCCTAATTGGTATGGGGTTGTTGGAATTTGCAGCGTTTGGGAGTGGCTTCAGGCTACACAAGGCGTTAGTTTGTTTGATGGGGGAACGGACATGGCAAACGCCATCCTCCGCGTCGCTGGAGAGTTGTACCAGTTTCTGTTGAAATTATGATTTGAGCCTGCTAATCGAGTCTTTCTATTTTTCTTTCAGCGGTCTCCATTTGCCGAAACTGAATAATCGAGGGAAGATAACCTTTCGTATTTCGTCAACGGCAAAGAGGCTGACTCCCCCTAGAAGAGCCACGCCCCACTTATCAATACCAAGAGGGACTGTGCTGAAAGCAACCTGAAGGAATGGAACATAAATAATAGCTAGTTGCAACAGTATCGCTCCTGAGACAGAAACAACCAGCCATCGGTTACGGAGAAGCCCCAACTTGAAGACGGTGTGCTCGTCGGAGCGGGCATTAAATGCCCGGAACCACTCGAATATTACCATAGACCCGAAAACAATTGTGCGCGCTTCGTCCAGACTGACTCTTTGTTGCGCCCAGTTAAATATCACGAATACACCCACACCCATCAACAACGCCATGAACCCAACCCGGACAAGCAGGCCGGGAAAGATAAGACCCACGTCGGGATGGCGAGGTGGTTGCTTGAGCTCGTCGCCAGATTTAGGTTCGAAGGCCAGCGGAATAGCCATGGCCGTGTCGGTGGCGAAGTTATTCCAGATAATCTGCACCGCCAGCAGAGGCGCTTTACCCACGAATAGCACGCTCAAGGTGAGTGCTACTAGCTCGCCGATATTGGTACTCAACAGGAAGAAAATCACATTGCGCAACCGGGTGAAGATCGCCCTGCCTTCGTCAACTGCCGCCACTATTGATGCGAAGTTATCATCAGCCAGGACCATATCGCTGGCTTCCTTGGTCACATCGGTACCGGTAATGCCCATACTGATGCCGATATCAGCGGCTTTGAGCGCGGCTGCATCGTTAACACCGTCGCCGGTCATAGCGACAACCTGCCCGTGGCTCTTTAGAGCGTTCACTATTCTCAGCTTGTGCAGGGGCTCGATTCTAGCAAACACAGAAATACCGTCGATTTGCTGCGACAGTTCCTCGTCGCTCATTGCCTGAAGCTCGGCATCGGTGATGGCCTTCCCCGGCGGCAGGTCAAGTTGGCGGGCTACCGATTCCGCTGTTACCTCGTGGTCGCCGGTAATCATAATCACCCTGATACCCGCCTGTTTGCACAATCGTATCGCCTCTCTGGCTTCCTCGCGGGGCGGATCGGCCATTCCCATCAACCCTACGAAAACCAGGTTGGAATGGATATCCTCATCACTCAGTTCCTCAGATTCATCGGGGAGTTCGATATAGGCAGTGGCGATGACCCTCATAGCATCTTTCGCCATGGAGACTGTGGCTTGTGTTATACTTTCGGTCTCAGCCGCCCCAAGTGCAACAACACCCTCCGCGGTAAGCAGGTATTTACTAAACCGTAAGAGTTTCTCGGCCGCTCCTTTTACATAGACTACCTTGCCCCCGCCGTCTTTAGAGTGAAGAGTGGCCATGTATTGTTTTTCGCTCTGAAACGGAATTTCATCGAGGCGAGGTGTCCTCTTCTCTAGTTTCCCCTTTTCCATCCCTGCCTTGGCGGCAGCCACCACCAAAGCGCCCTCTGTAGGGTCGCCGTAAATGCTGTATCGCTCATCTTCACGGGTCAGGAGGGCATCATTACACAGGGCTCCTATTTTCAAGTGGAATCTTAATACATCCTCTTTCTCCAGGCTGAGTCTTTGCCCATCACAGTGAAATTCTCCGTCAGGCTCATAGCCCTCACCGGTTACCTCAATCCATTCATTATCAAGGAAGATGCGTCGGACCGTCATCTCATTCATGGTCAGAGTACCGGTCTTATCCGAGCAAATGACCGTGGCTGACCCTAATGTCTCCACAGCCATGAGTCGACGGATTATGGCATTATGGCGCGCCATAGTCCGCATTCCCAGGGATAGGACAACGGTGACCACCGCTGGCAGCCCTTCCGGTATTGCCGAGACTGAGGCTGCTACCGCCAGCAGTAAGACCTCCAAACGGTCAAGACCTTTCAGTAATCCGGCCACTACCAAGATACCAATGATGACTAGGACAATGATGATGAGATAACGGCTCAGCTTTTTGATGTTTTGCTGGAGGGGTGTTTCCTCTTTCTTTACCTCCTGAATAGCACTGGCAATTTTGCCCAGTTCGGTCGACATCCCGGTACTCACTGCTACGGCAGTAGCTCGACCATAGCTAACAGTTGTCCCTGTATAGACCGTGTTCTTTCTGTCTGCCAGAGTCAGTGACTCCTTCAGCACTGCGGTATGCTTTTCGACAGGCATGGATTCGCCAGTCAGCGTAGCCTCATTTATCTTTAAGTTGGATACTTCTATCAACCGGGCATCAGCGGGTACTCTGTCACCGGTCTCCATAAGCAATATGTCGCCGGGAACTACTTCTTTGGCTAGAATTTCCTTGACTTTACCGTCACGCCTGACCTTGGTCTTAGGCGCTGCCATTTGCATGAGAGCCTCCATAGCTTTCTCAGCTCGCAGTTCCTGCATACAACCAAAGACGGCATTAAAAAGTAAGACTGCCAGTATAACCAGGGCATCCATGTAGTGCTGGGCGATCAAGGAAATTATCACGGCAGCCATGAGGATGTATATGAGAGGGCTGAGGAATTGCTTCAGAAAAACCACTATCGGGCGAGTCTTTTCTTTACCTTTTAGCTTGTTATACCCGTAGCGGCTTAACCGTTTCTTTGCCTCGGTCTCGGTAAGCCCTGAGCGTGTGGAACCCAGTTGCTCTAAGGCTTTATCAATGCTAAGACTGTGCCATTGTTCCATCAAAACTTACAAATAAATTATACTACCTGCGTAGAAGGAAGACACAACACGAGTTTTGGTTCAGTTTCAGCATTATGCCGCCTTCTCATGTCTATTCCCGCTCGTACTTCTCGCGAGCATTCTGGGGACATAATGCCTAATTTGTAGTAGGCCTGATTGGTATGGTGCCCCTGGAATTTGGGATTAATTGCATCGCTTTTCTCAAGGCAGGTAAGAAGTGAGTGTTTTTGAAGGAAGATTCGGTTAGGTGGCTAAAAGAGCATGAACCATACACAAAGAAACATCTACTGGCTTATGATTTATTAGAAGACGGGCAACAAGCTACGCAACCAAGATATAGGCACAATTTGCCAAGAAGTGACGGTACCGTCTTCTACTATCGGTCTTAGTAGAAAATGGATTTTGGTCCTTACAGGAGATGTGTAAGCGATTAATGGCTGGAATTCAAACTTGAAAACAATTTTGTAGCTGTGTGGCTTGCCTTCACAGTGCCAACTTCCATCGAAGTATAAACCAGAAAACAGCTCTTTAATGTCCTCCTCTAGGTTATCTGTGATAAGAATTTCCAGCTCTTCACCGATTGGCACACTCGTTATTGGGTTAATCTTACACCATGATTCACGCTTGAGCTTATTAGATAGGTATGCACCCAACCAAAAAGCAGCAATTTCCGTAGGCCCGTGGTTACAGACAGTAACCGATACGGTAGTATTATTATCTCGTTTTGATAGTATAGGCTGATACCAAGCTATGGCTGGATATGTGGTTCGGCGGAAAAGACTCTCACTGTGGCGCCAGTTCCAGACAAGTGAGAATACACTTATTAGTATTGCTAGAGAAGCAATTCCAATTGACCACGACTCACTCACAACTATTCACCTATCCTCAAACCTTACTAATCATGAGTTCTTGTCTTCTTCCTATTCTGCCATATTCTGCTTATTACTTTACCCACTTCTTTGAACTCATCATAGGAGAATTTGTCACTCTTAGCCATATTGCAGATTGGACAAGCCAAAACACAATTTTCAATATCATATCCTAAACTATTCACTTTTCGGTCGATTTCCAACCTCCGTCCTCTCTTATACCCACCATAGAAAGGTCCACTCCATATTTGATAGAATTCGTCTTCTAGTATTCCGCAATAGTGACACTGTTTTCCATCTCTCTTGTAGAGCTCATTCCGTAATTGCCTTTTTTCAGTGCTACTGAGCTTGAGTTGCTTTACCACTTCTGGACTTCTCCTACATTCTATTATACGCTCTACAATCGACAATAACGACTGACTAACCTAGTAGGGAATTGTCAAATTCGGATGATCGGTCAGACTGAAGATAGAGAGCAAATAAGCTCTCTTATCAGGATTATTCTGGGGAAATAATACCTAATTTGTAGTAGGCCTAATTGGTATGGTGTCCCTGGAATTCAGGAATTTGTGGTATTGACCATTGTCCCTAATTCTCATATGATGTATCAGAAGAACAGGAAGCGGAGCTATGCTATTTTGTCCCAATTGGGGAAAAGAAGTAAGCGAGGGTGTTTCGTTTTGTCCTGAATATGGGCATCGACTGGCGATAGGACAAACGTTAAAGGAATGAGTAAGGGAAAGCTAGCAGGAATCATCATAGCTTGCACTATAGCTATCATCGTGGCGATTGTCATAACTAGACCCCCGCCAACACCTGTACCTACGCACACACTTAATGTAAGCGTCAGCCCCTCAGGGGCAGGGGCTGTATCTCCTTCGGGTGGCCTATATGATGCCGGTGTGCAGGTAACACTGACAGCCAGCCCAGCTAGTGGCTACATCTTTGGCTACTGGAGCGGTAGTGCGTCAGACACCACACCCACCGTTACTATTACCATGGATTCGGATAAGAGCCTCACTGCTAACTTTGAAACTGCTCCGCTAGATGCAATCAGTTGGGATGAGGCTAAGAATCACATAGGTGAAAGAACTACAGTATACGGCCTTGTCGTCGATACACATTATGCTAGTGAGAGTAGCGGCAAACCTACTTTCCTGAATATGGGCAACCCTTACCCTGACCCAAACCGATTTACTGTGGTTATCTGGGGTGAGAATCGCGGCAAGTTTTCTCACCCACCAGAGGATTATTACGACGGTAAAACTATTTATGTTAGCGGTCTAATTGACCCTCATAACGGAGTGCCGCAGATTGAAGTTACATCACCCGACCAAATACATGAGTAATAAACTTCTCATAGCTGTAGTACTGCTTATTGGAATCGGCATTGGGTTAGGCACGGGCTATGGTCTGTGGCATCCCGACGATAGTGTATATGAGCAGGCATTGGTCACCAGCGTCATTGATGGTGATACTGTTGAGCTAGCAGATGGTCGCCGTGTCCGTTATCTGGGCATTGACACGCCAGAGTCAGGAGAATATTACGCTGAAGAAGCAACGGCCAGAAACAAAGAGCTTGTGGAAGGGAAAACGGTTGAATTACAGCGAGGTAAACGAGATCAGGACGAATACGGTCGGCTGCTCCGATACGTCTACATAGACGGAGTGTTCGTTAATGCTGAGTTGATTGTTCAAGGATATGCTACAGCCTATATATTTGACCCCGACGACCGATACAGCCAGATTCTTGTCCAATTAGAGCAATACGCCAAGATGAAAAACCGTGGGCTATGGAGTCAATAAAGTATTTTGCCTCAGAACTGTAAAAGGCGGGATAAAATCAATATGAAAAAGCTGGCAGGGTGATTTTATCAGTCATTTAGGCATAATATTTCTATTTACTTCCATGACCTATCCAACCACATCCCCTCAATTTCTCCACTTTCCGCATCAACCGCAAAAGAGCCTATCTTTCCAATAGCGCCACGGCCATGAGAATATTCATACGCAAAGCTTACCTTCCATTTTCCAGTAGTATTTAGTGCGTATATAAGTTGCAACTCGGAATACTCTATAACACCCACGATGTCTAGAACTTTCTGAGCTATTCTTATTAAATCTTCTGCTTGTACGCTCATAGTCTCAAACTACCCCCAAGGAAGAGTTTATTTTTTATTGTACCACAAAATTCATTGTTCTTGTATATTTTTATTCCCCATTGAAAAGAAAAGATATTCTGAGGACAAAATACCTAATTTGTAGCAGGCCTAATTGGTATGGTGTCCCTGGAATCCATTCAGGAGGACGATGGTTTGAGGCGAGTCCCGTAAAATGCTATTGTATTAGGTGGTTTCCTATCGGCGAAGTGTCGGAATTGGCAGACGAGCATGACTTAGGATCATGTGCTGAAAGGCGTCGGCGTTCGAGTCCCCCCTTCCCCACTCAACGCTGTAACTATAGCCAAGTAGTCTGGGAGGCTGTTATGTTTTCAGTCGCGTAACGCTCCGACCTGATTTTAGATTGATAATAAACATTGCTACCAGTATGCACGCTGCACCACCGAGAGTTCGCAGTGTCAGCTGGTTTCCACCAATGACAACAGCGAATAATCCAGCAAAGACCGGCTCCATTGTCATTACCACCGCTGCACGCGTTGCTGATACAAGTGATTGAGCCCACGTCTGTACAAAAAAAGCCACAGCGGTTGCTAGTATCCCTGTAATCCCTACAACTTCCCACACTCCAGGATCGGGCGGCACGGCAATTCCTTCAGGTGTAGCAGCTATGAGCGATATTACGGCGACAGTCCCAATTTGAAGCAGGGAAAAGGCGTACGGCTCGTATTGTGATGACCATTCACCTAAACCAACTATATGAATAGCGAAAAATACGGCGCCTCCTAGTGTGAGCAGTTCACCGATTCCAACTGACCAACCGTTGAGACTGAGTAATGCCAAGCCCACAGTAGCCAGTGCTATTACCATCCAGGTATTACGATTGGTTTTACGGCGAAGTAATATCCATGACATAACTGGGGTAAGGACGACAAACATGCCGGTAATAAACCCCGAAATAGCTGCGGATATATAGCGCAAGCCGTATGTTTGAGTAATATAACCCAGCCCAAGTATTGTGCCTAGTCCAACGCCGCGCAGTAATTCGAGACGCGTCACGTTACGCAGACAGGTCGGACGCAAGGCAATCATCACAACACTAGCTACTACAAAGCGCCACGCTAGAAAGTCCATGACTG
>JAUWFX010000093.1 GCA_030606765.1 Dehalococcoidia bacterium | reverse complement strand
CATTAACGAAGCTGAGCAGCCTGTTATCATCGCTGGCAGGGGGATAATTATTTCCCAAGCCTACGATGAGTTTAAGGAATTTGCTGAGAAAGCACAATTACCAGTGGCTCACACTCTCCTTGGTCTGGGCTCCTTCCCTGGAAACCATATACTTGATGTTGGCATGCTGGGGATGCATGGCACAGGTTGCGCCAATATGGCAGTGCAAAACGCCGACCTTCTTATCGCTATCGGCATGAGATTTGATGACCGGGCTACAGGAAATACCAGTGAGTTTGCTCCCAATGCCCGTGTCATTCACATCGATATCGACCCCGCAGAGATCGGAAAGAATATCCCCACCGAGGTTCCGGTAGTCGGGGATATAAAAAATGTACTCACAGCCCTGAACGAGGTGATTGAGAGAAGAGAGCACGTGGATTGGCTTTCCCAAATAGAACAGTGGAGGTATGAGTATCCATCGCTGGAAATCAGGCAGAGTGATGAACTCTTGCCTCAATACATCGTTAACCAGATCTACGAAGCCACACAAGGGGATGCTTTAGTGGTTACCGGTGTGGGGCAGAATCAAATGTGGGCGGCACGATATTTCGTTTATACCAGGTCCAACAGCCTTATTTCTGCGGGAGGTTTGGGGCCCATGGGGTTCGAACTACCCGCGGCCATGGGGGTCAAAGTCGGTTGCCCCGAGGAGGTGGTATGGTGTGTTGCCGGCGACGGCGGTTTTCAGATGACTATCCAGGAGTTAGCTACCCTGACACAGGAAAACATTGCTGTAAAAATAGCTATCATGAACAACGGGTATTTAGGCATGGTAAGACAATGGCAAGAACTGTTCTACGAGAGGCGCTACGTTGACACGAAGCTTTGGAATCCCGATTTTGCCAAAATTGCTGAAGCTTATGACATCCCTGGTCTTCGGGTGACACGAATAGAGGAGGTCATCCCTGCTATACAAAAGGCCATGGAGTACCCTGGACCTTTTCTCATCGACTTTCTTATCGAGCCCGAAGAGAACGTCTATCCCATAGTGCCACCAGGGGAAAACCTGGCCAGATTTTTCGTGCCATCAAAGCCGGAAGTATTAGGGGGCAAATTCTAAGTACAAAGCACGAAATGCTAAACAATATTAAAACCCAAAACTCCAATGATCAAAAAATGAGGGTTTTGAACTTGGAAATTTGAATTTGTTTAGAGTTTAGAGATTAGGATTTAGAATTTATCTATTGGGGGGCAAATTGACTAATACAAAACATACTTTAGTAGCTTTAGTGGAAGATAAACCGGGGGTGCTTAATCGAATAGCTAGTTTATTTCGAAGGCGCTCCTTCAATATTCAAAGTCTTGCTGTAGGTGGAAGTGAACGTCCCGGCTTATCGCGCATGACCATTGTTTCTGTCGGTGATTCTGCTCAGATAGAGCAGGTGAGAAAACAACTGGACAAGCTAATCAACGTGATTAAAGTATCTGATATAACCGAAGAAGACATGGTGACCAGAGAATTGGCCTTAATTAAGGTGAAGGCTACTACCTCGACCAGAAGCGAGATTATGCAAATCGTTGGTATTTTCAGGGCTAATATAGTTGATGTTGCTCCAAGTTCACTGACAGTGGAGGTGACCGGTGACGAAGACAAGGTAAATTCTCTGCTCGGGCTCCTTAGTGATTTTGGTGTTAGGGAAGTTTCACGAACTGGCAGGATAGCCTTAACTCGCGGAAGCAGTTCTTAAATAACTGTCGATGGTTGATAGCTGACAACTGACAACTGAAGGTTAATAGAGGAGGGATTATGGCTAAAATTTATTATGACAAGGATGCTAACCTGGATTTGCTCAAAGGAAAGACAATTGGCATTATTGGCTTTGGGAGTCAGGGACATGCTCATGCCCAGAACCTGAGGGACAACGGCTGCCAGGTCATTGTTGCCGAGTTACCAGGCACTGAAGTCTGGGAGGCAGCAAAGAAAGCTGGTTTTGAAGTGGCCACCGCCGCTGAAGTAGCCAAAAAGGCAAATATAATTATTATGCTAGCTCCGGATACTGTGCAGCCCAGGATCTATCGGGAGTCAATTGAGAAGGAGATGGCCCGGGGCAAGACACTTATATTTGCTCATGGTTTTAGTATCCACTTTTCCCAAATCGTGCCTCCAGCTGAGGTCGATGTTAGCATGATAGCGCCTAAATGTCCGGGACATATGCTCAGAAGGCTTTATACTGAAGGTTCAGGACCTCCGGCCTTGGTGGCTATCCACCAGGATGCCTCGGGGAAAGCAAAAGATACAGCTCTGGCCTATGCCAAGGGGATTGGTTGCGCTAGAGCCGGAGTTTTGGAAACGACTTTTGCTGAAGAGACCGAGACCGACCTATTTGGCGAGCAAACGGTGCTTTGTGGGGGAGTCTCTTCTCTGATAAAGGCTGGCTTTGAAACATTGATAGAGGCTGGCTATCAACCTGAGATCGCCTATTTCGAGGTTTGTCACGAGTTAAAGCTCATTGTTGACCTGATTTATCAAGGTGGTTTGAGTTATATGCGCTATTCGGTAAGTGATACAGCAGAGTACGGAGATTATACGCGAGGCCCACGGGTCATTGATGATTTGGTCAGGGAAGAAATGGAGCAAATCCTGGCAGAGATTCAGGATGGCAGCTTTGCCACGGAGTGGATTTCGGAAAACCAAGCCGGCCGGCCCAGCTTTAATGCTATGAAGCGTATGGAAGCAGAGCATCCCATCGAAATTGTGGGCAAAAAGCTCAGGAGTATGATGCCCTGGCTGAAGGGCTAGCTATTATTAGAAAAACTTGCTACGACACACTACTGCAAGCTTTAAAAAATTTTTGTAAAACCTGGTAGTTACTGCCTGCGCACACGCTAGCACAGGATAGTGCATTTTGGTCAGCGTTATCTTATAATATGTAAAAGAGACTGGGAGGTGTGGCGATGCTATATTGTCAATACTGCAAGAAGAAAATAGATGAAGATTTGGTGTTTTGCCCTGTATGTGGGGAGGTTTTAGTTGGGGAAGATACAGAATGGCAAGAGTTTCAGCTTCAGGAGGAAGTTGATGAGGCGAAGGATAGGGCAAATATGTATATTATTTTGGCAATAGTTCTGGTAACGGTGGGAATGGTGGGCGGTAGTATCCTTTTTATCTCACCGAATCTGGTTGGGCTTTTTGGAATTATGTTCGTTTGCTTGGGCATTGGATGTACTGCGGCGGCTGATCGATATGAACGCAAAGCCAGGAATTTGAAGAAACAGCTCAGTCGGTGCAATTAATCTGAGGCTACATTAATAATACTGGCACCTGAATTTACAATATCTTCTAGTTAGTCCTCGCAGAGTATTCCTTGCACAAGTTTCCTTGAATTACGTTTTATTGAGTCGGGTGACCTTGGTTTAGTCTTAGATTTAAAAAAGCTGGCCTGTGGTGGGGGTAATTGGGATAGTATTGCTGGGGCCCTAAAAATAAAACCTTCTCTTTCAGTTCAGCTATAAGGTCAGCTGGGGTCCATTCATTTTGCGCCCCCTGGTCTCGCGATTAGTTCATTAAGGCAAAGTGCGCCTTAGTTCAAACACAACCGGGTTTGCTGGGTCAGGACAGGCAACCGTAGTCTTGTTTCGGTCTTGTTCCCAGGGGAACGAACCGCCGAATTGCAGGACCTGAGCAAAAGGAAAAAGGGAGTAAAAAGCCCATGAGCAAAGGTTAGGCGGAGTCTGTTGTCCTATGATAAACTCATCACCAGCCTTGTGTTGAGCTGCGCAAGTCCCCTTCTGTGATATTACCTTAGCTATCACATCAGACATCTCAACCTCCTAGTTCACTATTGATTGGATTAATATCTGTTACCTCCATTTCTGGTTAGGTCGATCTGGGTTGTCTATATAATACATTATGGTATGGCTCAGTACAAACGAGTGACTGAAGTACAGGATGTGCGCCGTCAGGGAAAATTATATAGCTAGAACCTATGTTTCAGCCAGTATCGATGAAAAGCGTTGAAGACAAATACAAAATCGCCTTTTCAGCCAGTATTGGACTGACTACATAGTCATTTATCTCGAACACAGGTTGGTCTAAAGAGACAACGGCCTTATTGAGTGTAATTTCAATCGTTCACACCAATTCTCTTTGTTTTACCGCCGTGCTCACCCAAGCTTAATGGACATGTGGAAAGAGCCCGGAGGACTCACACTGAAGATGCCCATGTGACAATGCTATAATCATAAAGTATAGAGCGATGGAGATTGCTCTAGCAAAAATAAGAAGGGAGGCAGGGATTTGAGCTTCAAAGTAGTTGTTACCTTTTATGTGCCCAAAGCAATTCCCACCTACGATGAGCTCTTGACCAAGTTAGGGGCAGAAGTGGAAAAGACTTTCTGTACTACTGAGGAGGAACTTATCACCGCCTGTTCTGAAGCTGACGCTGTCATAGCAGTGGGAATAAGGATAACGCCCAGCTATGTCTTTAGTCCCAAAGTAATCGAGAATCTGAACAAATGCCGACTGATTGCCCTTACGAGTATAGGTTATGGCAATGTGGACATAGCCACAGCTACAGAAAAAGGTGTTTGTGTTGCCAATGTCCCCTATTATTGCTTGGAGGAGGTCTCAGACCACACTATGGCACTTATTCTCGCCTGCGCCAGAAAGTTTTATCAGCTACTTCCTGACATTAAGAGTGGGAAATGGAGTACCCAGGTAGAGTACTTGAACGCCTTGAAGCCATTACATCGGCTATCTGGGCAAACCTTAGGGCTTATTGGCTTTGGCAATATCTCTCGTACCCTTGTCTCAAAAGCCAAAGCTTTTGGCTTCAGAATCATTGCCTACTCCCCCCATGTGCCTGACATCCTGTTTAAGACATTTAAAGTGGAATCAGTAGAGCTCGACCAATTGCTTAAAGAGTCGGATTTTGTTTCCATGCATACCGCTCTTACTCCAGAAACCAAGCACATGATGGGGCTTCAGCAATTTAAGAAGATGAAGCCTACCGCTTATTTCATTAACACCGCCCGGGGAGAACTCGTGGATGAAAGAGCTCTTTGTACTGCCCTTTCAGAGGGACTCATTGCCGGTGCTGGGTTAGACGTATTAGATACAGAGCCTCCTGGCTCCGATAATCCCTTACTCAAGCTTAATAATATTCTCATTACCGGTCATTTTGCTTACTATTCCGAGGAGTCCCGTGAAGAGTTATTTATGTGGCCCTGAGAAGAGGTAGCCAGAGTATTGCAAGGGGAATGGCCTCACGGCTTGGTTAATCCACAGGTCAAGGAGAGATTTAGGGTTAAGTGGGGCGCTAATCTCAAGTAAGCAGAGTTCATTATGGCTGAGATGGCTTTGGCAAGGTGGTAAGGCGAGAGCTCGTAGCGACTTCATGCTACAAATATTTCTTAGGAGAGATAGTCTTTGAAAAATTTGTCACACCCCCTTGACAAAGTTTTAGAGGTGTGTTAATATGATAGTGCCCCAAGTAATTGAACAAGAACTTGGCGAGGTGGAACCGACCGCCGAGTAAGTGGAAGCTGAAAGGTGTTGGGAGGTAAAATGTCCAGCGCAAGGTAGGTGGAAGCAGAAAGGAGGGTGGGTGGAGAGCCAAGGAAAGGGAGATTACTTGGGGCGTTTTTACCCCCAGTTTTTGTTTTTATTGTGTTATAAGAGCTATAAGTATTGCCACAGAAAAAGAGAGATAGGTTAGGGTTGGTTATTGCATCTTCTCGCCTTTGATTAGCTCGGGGTGGAGGATGCCAATAAAGGGCAAATTACGGTATTCTCCCTTGTAATCTAATCCATAACCCACTACGAACTCATCGGGAACTTCAAAGCCCACGTAATCAAGAGGCACATTTATCAATCGACGTGCTCTCTTATCAAGCAAGGTGCAAACGCGAAGACTAGCAGGATTGTGAGCAGAGAGATGGCTGAGAATGTAATTCAGTGTCATGCCAGTATCTACAATGTCTTCAACCATCAGTACATGCTGACCTGTTATGCTGCTATCGAGGTCTCTGGTTATCTTGACTACCTGACCATCATCACCATAGTATGAGATAGCCATAAAGTCCAAGGTAACCGGAAGGGAAAGGTGCTGCATCAGGTCAGCCATAAAGCAAACAACGCCCTTCAAGATGCCTATTAGCACCAATCGCTGACCAGTATAATCGCGCGAAATGCGTCTGGCTAGGGTACTTATCCTTCGTTGAATTTTGGCGTGGCTGTACAAAACTCGATCGATCCCCTCTACTTTAGCTTCGCCTAGAGGACCATAGTCATATTTGGCTAACAGCTTGAGAAAGTCATTTTTGTTCAGAAGTCTGATATTGACTTCAGGGTAAAGTTCTCTAAGCTGGCGCAGCTTGCGATTCTTCTCGGTTAGCAGATTTTGTTTTAATGTAGTGAGTTCAACATAAAGGTCTAGCTCGGGTAAATAGAAATCGGGAGTGAACATCTCTGCTATCTTGTCGCCCTCCCACCTAAGAGGAAAGGAACGAGGTTCATAAAGCCATTCAATACAGTAGAAATCTAGAAGTTTGGCAAAATCCTCCTCGCTGGGATGAGCGAAACTAGATGGCCTCAGTGTAGTAGTAGGTAATGGAGATACTTTAGACGATTTCCTTCGTCTCTCACTTGCTTTAAAGTCTTGCTCCAGCAATTGATGAAGCTCTGCTCTATCAAAGATGACGGCGCACATATCAGCGACACTGAGGAGGAAGCTTTTATCAGCTTCGGAGAATTGGCGAGGCTCGCGAGTATAAATTCGAATCTCCCCGATAGCTTCTCCTTTCCCAAGTATAGGAACCCCAAGTATGGAAGATATTCCTTGCGCTTGCGCTATTTGGGGATGTTGGACTCTCTCATCTTTAGCAGCATTGGCAATAAATACCACCTTACCCTCAAGGATATCCGGAAGGCTTCTATGGGCGGCAAGAGGGCCTTTTTTCAGGTAAAGGTCGCTCAATCCATACGCGCCTACAGTGATCAAATATTTCCTTTGGGAATTAAGGGATAAAATGCGGCAGCCATTTGCCTGCATTGCTTTGGCAGTGCTTTTAGCTACGGAATTGCAAATCCTCCTTAAACTAAGAGCCGAATTGGCAACTTTAGTTATCCGCTTGAGAGCTGAATAATAACTACCTCTCGTTCTACCCATTTTTCTTGTACTCTATCCACATTTGGTAAAGCCACAGGCGAGGCAAATGTTGCAGCCTTCTTGGTAAATCAAAGGACCACCACAATCGGGGCATTGCCCAGCCCAACTTTTAACCATCTCAGGATTTTGGGAAGGCGCATCTGGATTAGTGGCCGTCTTTTCTTTAATATATTTCTCAAGCACGGTAGCGATAGCATCGGCACAGGACAAAATAGCGTGCCCTTGCTCCCAAGCGATAGAAGGGCACCTGATGCCGCGTAGTTGCTTTACAATAGAATCTATATCTATTCCAGACCTTAGAGCCAGGGATGTTAGGCGGCTAATAG
>JAUWFX010000035.1 GCA_030606765.1 Dehalococcoidia bacterium | reverse complement strand
AATGCCATTGCTGATATCACCGCCCCGATATTGACCGGGCTGTGGGGGTTGCCTAAAGAGACAATTACAGCCCTGGTCATTGGCTTTCTGCGTAAGGATGTGGCCATGGGCATGCTAGCTCCCTTGGCCCTAACTGCTAAGCAACTGGTTATCAGCAGCACGGTTCTGGCTATGTTTTTCCCTTGTGTAGCTACCTTTGTGATATTGGCTCGGGAGCTGGGGGCAAGAGACGTGCTTAAAGCTGTTGGAATAATGATAGCAGCAGCACTAATAATGGGTAGCTTGCAGAACCTGATCCTGTAGGGCGGGATGCTTTTGGAATGCCAGCTAAAGACAATTATATTCTCCGTTGCATGCTGCACCAAGTAGCTATATTGCTGGGTGGCTCTCTGGCCCAACTTCGACAGTTTCGTAGCTAAAAAGGAGCGTTTTCCACTGCGGGAGGTGGCTTCGGGATAGGGGTAGGGGCTTAAGCTGGTAAGGGCTGCACTATGTCATAGCCTAATTTCCTGCCTCTGTAAATACCATGTGAGCTTGTCCAATTATATAGGGTGTTGTCTAATGACAAGGTTCAAATACAGTATTTCCCCTTGGTATGCAGGCTGCCTGACAGGAAGGCAAAGGCAATTTGTTAATCGTTCCTAAGAAAGATTAACATTGATTACAGTAAAGCATGGCCGCGTCTCGCAGTGGATGAAGAGGAAGAATCATGATATAATGTGTTTTCTATGCTTTCCAAATTTATGATTAGACTTCCGAAGCAAAGTGTTAGTAGAGACAGTGACATGCAACGAGTTGAGAGGGTGCTGCGGCATTCATTACGCTATGATTTGCTCGAAGCTAGGAACTCTTAATATCCAGGAATAGGAGATGCCTCCCACATTAATGCAGGCTTGACTTTATTGATTGGAGGATTGGGACTTGGTAGAAGAAGACAGCGTTGAGAGTAAACCTATACCATTCCTTATTGCTGCTCTGGTGTGTGATGCAGCAGTCTCAGACCCCAGTACCGGCAAGAAAAATCTCATCGGTATTTTTGATAGAATCAAAGCTATAAAATTTCCAGTTAAGCGCCAAATGTCGCTTTACTTGAAGGTAACAGATGCCGAGGGCGATTACAATACTGAAGTTCGGTATATACAAATGAGTACAGGAAAATTATTAGCAAAAGCGACGGGTAAACTGCATGCTACTGATAGGCGCTCATCGCTAGATTTGTTAATAGATTTCCCCCCATTACTAATCCCAGAGAAAGGTCGATATGAGTTTCAATTATGGGCTAACTCTGTATTTCTAGGAACGACGTCTATTGATGTCGTTCAGCAACGCCAATGATAAATGGAGGTGTGTTATGACGCCGACTACGGAGATTAAGCAGATGAGTGGGGCACCAGCGATACAATCGCCTGAGACAGTGAGTATCGAGGAGAAATTTCAAGAGTTGCATGTACCTCGCAATTTGGGTACGCTAGACCAGCCTGTAGTAGTTCCAGGTGAAGTATTACTTGGCTCTGTGCGTGATGGCAGACTACGAGTTTATTCGCCGATTAGAGTCAAATTCACTCAGGAAGGTAAGCATGTTATAGCTGAAGCTGTAGAACTTAATGAATTTGGATTTGGAAACAGCGTATCGGAGGCATTGACCGACCTGCAACATGCAATCGTTGAGCTTTATTTGACACTGGATAAGGAACAGGAGCGCTTAGGTAGTGACTTGCAAGATGTATGGGAAAAGCTGCAAAAGCTGATTCGTGTGCGATGACGATTAAAGCACATGAGTTTGACCATTTGGTTACTAAGTTGCAACTTAAGACTCGTAACAGTAAGGACTTGCTCGCATGGTTTGAAGTTGATGGGAAAATAATCACGCGAACGAGGCGGTCCAAGGGTTCTGGGGACCTCCCAATGCAGCACAGCATCAGACAACAACTGAAGCTGAATGAGCAACAGATGAGCAAAGCAGTAGGATGTACCCTTACCCGTGACGACTACATTGATATTCTTCGTACCAAGGGTTTGCTCTAGGTAAACACAAGCAACAGCCTCCATGAGTGTCTTTTACGACATAGACCGTAACTCATTAAGAAATCAACGAAGCTTGCCTAAGAAACAGAGCTGGACAATCAGCCATTTTGTTTGATACTTGGTCACAGTGCAGTTTCAACATAATTTAATTTATGTTGAATGTCATACTGAGGCAAGTTTTATCCGTTTGTTGCCAAAGGGTGTTGCCACTCTGTCTTCCTGAGACAAACGAATACTATGGGGAGAATTCCCGTAATGATGACAAACCAAGTTAACCAAGTTGGATTATAAAGGGGACCCGTCAAGACAAGAATCATAATGACAACGGCGAGCAAAGCCGAAGAGAAGCATACTTTCCAGTACCTTCTCTTAAGGCAAAAGACCCCACCAGTGACAAGAAATGCAGCGCACAGAATCTCGAATAGGTCAATAGCGAGGGCAAAGGCAGGAATACCAGTAGCAATGAAAACAAGAACAAGACTGACTAGCAATATCATACCAAGAATTAACATCAAAATACCTGCTGCTATTCTCATTCTAGCCTCCTTTCACATCCTTAGCTAATATATAGACCCCAAAGAAAAGCTAGTACAGCTCCGCTTCCGATATAGGTAAGAACACGCTTGACGCTGTATTTGGTCAATCCTCTCTTTACAAGGTCACTAACAACCCAAATCACCCACACTGCACTCAGGGCAGCGAGGAATAGTATGTAAACAAGAGGTGGTACTGGTATCACCATCATATCTCACACACTACCTCTTGACTACATTATACCCCAGAACACAGAAAAACAAGGATGGTGCTAATGTCTGAAGCTAAAAAGTGGGGCCATTCACGATAGTTGTGGATGATACAGAGCAGCAGAAAATCCAGCAGGGTGAGATTTGAGGCATGGCAACAGAGGCTTCTATACGGTCATCAGATATGATATTGTATCATAGGGTAAAACTTGATTGTCCGGGCATAGTTTAGTGCAAATATTCAACTTAGCGGCAAAGGGAAAACAGTCAAGCCGGAGATGGTGCAGAGGTCGGAGATGGAGATAATCCCAGCCGTTGACATCAGGGGCGGCAGGTGTGTCAGGCTATATCAGGGTGATTATAACCAGGAAACTGTTTTTGATGAGGACCCGGTGACAGCTCTTTCAAAATCTGCGAGACATCTTTGACAGCCAGCTTATCATCCAGGTCTTCTGCCTTCACGGCATCGGTGAGCATCGTCAGGCAACTGGGGCAGGCAACTGCTAAAGTATCGGCTCCAGTTTCGTAGGCTTCTCTGACCCTGACCCGTGCCGGGCTATCCGCGCTGCCGGCTAAAAGGTCGGTAACGAAATTGCCACTGCCACCGCCACAGCAGAAGGCATCTCTCCTGTTCCGCTCCATCTCCACCAGCTTAATGCCGGGAATACTTTGCAATATCTGCCTCGGCTCATCATAGATATTATTATAACGCCCGAGGAAACAGGGGTCTTGATAAGTAACTTTTGCTTTAGCTCGTGAAGGTTTTATCTTATTCTTCTTAATCAAATCATTCAGGATTTGAGTGTAGTGATACACCTCGAAGTTTCCACCGAACGCCGGATAGTTGTTTTTCATCGTGTTATAAGCATGCGGGGAAAGTGTGACTATCTTCTTCACACCAAGCTCTTTGAATTTCTGGCTGTTTTTCTCCACCAGATTCTGAAACAGTCCTGTTTCACCCAGCATATATATCTCATTGCCGCAGCACTCTTCTTCTTCACCAAGTATCCCGAAGGATACTCCTGAGGCGTTTAAGATATCCACCAGGCTCCTGGCCATTTTCTGTCCGTTTTCGTCGTACGAGCCCAGGCAGCCGACATACAGGAGGTATTCATCTCCTGTCGCATACTTTTTGGTGCCGTTTGCCCAGGCAGCCCTGTCGCTCCTGAGTTGCTTGAAGGGATTTCCATAGCCATAAACAGCTTCAAAAAAGCGTGCCACACGGGGCGGTATTTTCCCTTTCTCGACCATATCGCTCCTGGCTCCAACAATCCAGTCAACAATATCAGGAGCGAACTTCATTGGGCATTGCTCAGCACAGTTCTTGCAGGTTGTGCAGGTGTAAAGGATTTCAGCGAAGTGCTCCGACCATTCGATTTCACCCTTCAACCAGGCATAAATAAGCCAAAGTCGCCCACCGGTGGAATAGCTATCAAACCTGAACCTTCTGTAGGAGGGACAATTGAAGCTCGAGTAATCGGTAGGGAATTTACAATAACCGCATCTAAAGCACCTGTGGATCTGGCTGGCATAGTCCTTCTGTTGCATTATTTCACCTCCCAATTTCCAGGGTTCATGATTCCATTGGGATCCAGGAACTGTTTGATACTTGTCATGAGCTTTAGTGTATTTGGGTCCATCCTTTTCATGATCATCTGTTGTTCATTTATGTTCGGCTTCCAGATGACCCCGTCTTCCTCCAGAGCAAACTCGGCTGCTTCATCCAGGGCTGTCTTGGCCCTTTTCATTTCGTCAGGATTGGCCCGATTAAACGTATAAGAGAAAGAAAACATCATAGAGTGACCACCATCGATAACTCGTGCTGCCGAAGCATAAAAGAGCTTGTACTTCGCAGCCAGTTCCTCCAGTTTTTTTAAATATTGTGGATATTTGTCGATCGGAGCAATTGGACCGCTATACTCGAACCCACCCCCCTTGCTTACGTCAGCAAACCTGGTAGTATCTTTCGATGGCATGGCTAACAATGGCGGCTTCATGTCGGGAGTAACGCTGACAAATCCGCCATCCCTGCCTTCGATGTACACCATGAGTGCCTCCCATGCCATCTTTTTCTTGAACTCAATTTCTTCCTCCGAGTCCCCTGTAATAAACAGCAGTATATAGAAATTCCCTTTGAACCTTAGCGGAATCGGCTGAGCCGTCACAACTATGTCTTCTACCATCTCGGTGTGGGCAAGCTTGTGTATGACTTCAGGTACCAGTTCTACCTTATCCGTCAAAAATAGCATGACATCTCTGATCTTCTTGCACGGGTAAAGCTTCATCCCTAGTTTGGTGATGACACCCGTGCTGCCGAACCAGCCCAGGAACAATCCAGACAGGTCAGGCAACGGAGGTCCTTTTGAGAACCATTGCGAGGACAGGGCGCACGAGCCAATTCGGCAAATCTCGCCTGTTCCCAACACAACCTCCAATCCACTCACCATATCCGAGTTGAAGCCGTGCTGTTGTGTCAGGCGCCCCTGCCCATGTATAACCGCGTTGGCTACTATTGTCGCTATGGGGGGTGAGTCCGGTATGCTATGCCTTAAGTGATGGTGGTGTTTTTGCAGATAACTTTTCAATGCACCATGGGTAACACCGGCTTCAACGACGACGTATCTGGCTTTTTCATTCACCTCTAGAATCCTATCCATTCTCTTCATGTCCATCACGATTCCGCCCTTGAGTGGGATCACCAGCCCAGTCAATGCCAACCCCCCTCCCTTTGGGGTTACCGGCACCTTTTCCCTATTTGCCAGCTTTATTATCTCCTGTACTTCCTCAGTCGTCTTCGGCATCACCACATAATCCGGCTCATGCGGCGGCATCAAGCCCGGGTCCCGGCCGTAGAAATAGCGCTCTTCCGCCCGGTTAGAAACGTAATCCTTACCGACTATTTTTTGCAAGGCTTCATGCACATCACTCATACTATCTATCCTCCATTGCGGCTTGAATGGCTGGCATACCCTCCAGAGGTAGTTTCTGCCCCCGCTCTTCACCTAGCGCCAGTCTGCACAGGTCAATCATGTGGATTGGCTTGATTCCAGCTTTGACGACCTTCTCGACCAGAGAATCATAGCAAGCCGGGCAATTAAACACGCAATACTCGGCTCCGAATTTCACCATATCGTCTATGTTTCTTTTCTGTATACCATCTGCCATTGTCGGCCCTTTTGCCATCCTGATTATCTCGGCACAGCACAGAGCATTCTCTTTGTCATATTCCCGTTCCACCCTTTTAACTCCGATTAGCCCGAATATATCATCAACAAAGTGGTCTGTCTCCGGGCAAAGCCGAGCCGAGCAGTTTCGCTGGTAGGCCACCTTCACGTTCAGCGGTTTTATCTCATCCTTGAGTTCCTTTAGCCTATTGTACAGAAATTCATAGTAATGGATAGGTTTGAACGGTACTTCGATGCCATAGGCTGGCGCCAGCGATGTAAAGCTGCCATAACATTCGTCGTGAAGGCAGATAACTTCCTTCACCCCGAGTCTGGTGATGTTTTCTATTACCTTAGGGAGCCTTTCCTTTATTACCGACATCTTAGCATAGTGCAAATAGACAACATTGCAGAAAAACTCCTGCCCGAAAAACGATGAGTGGGCGATATCCTTAAAAAGCTTCCCCCCAACCAGGGCATTGAGTTGTGGCATGAAACAGTATGACAAGGCCTTCTCCTCAATCTTACCCACCATGAACTTACCCACCGGTTCACATTGGTTAATCCACATGGTTACGATAGGCCTCGGTGCTGGTAATATCCCTTTCTCCTCCTGCCGCTCAACAATTAAGTAAAATGGATGGTTACCAAAGGGGCAGTATTCCTCACAGGCATAACATGTGGTGCATGCCTCCAGCACAGAAGAGTCCTCACCATTGATTACCTTCTGCCATTCCTTCTTTGCCTTGTCTTTGTCCTTAAAATCCATGTACTGGCACTTAACAAGGCAGCTGATGGCTTTGCACTCGGCACATTTTGTTTTGTCAAATTTTAATTCAGGCAATGGCATATCCCTCCCTTCGATTCTTTGTCACGCTACTCAAAATTAACCGAGCTTGCGTAATTCGGCTCTTAGTACCTTGCCTAGAAGGTTCTTTGGCAAGAATTCCGTAAATTGTACTTTTTTTGGCAATTTAAAGCTAGGCAAGCGGTCTTTGCAGAAAGCAGTTAGTTCATCTTCGGTTACGCGCTTATCCGGCTTTATGACGACGAAAGCCTTTATTTCCTCCCCATATACAGCGTCCGGGATGCCTACGACTCCTGCTTCCTCGACTGCTGGATGTTGTAGAAGAATCTCCTCAACCTCCACCGGTGATACGTTTTCCCCACCTCTGATAATGATATCCTTCTTGCGGCCGGTGATGTAGAAGTAGCCATCCTCGTCCATATAACCTATATCGCCAGTATAAAGCCAGCCGTCTTTGATAGCTTTAGCTGTTTCCTCAGGCAGGTTCCAGTAGCCTTTCATCACTGTAGGCCCTTTGACTGCTATCTCGCCTTGCTGCCCCGGTGGAAGCTCTTGACCCTTCTCGTCGAAAACTTTTATGGTGTTGCATTTCAGCAGGCACTTACCAATGGAGCCATACTTGGGTGGAAGGTCAGCTGCTTGCCCCGTAGTAATGGCTCCTGATTCGGTTAGTCCCCACCCCTCCCTAATATCCACTCCCACTTTTTCTTTCCACCTCAAGGCTACTTCCACGGGCAGTTGTGCAGCCCCACATTGACAGTCCTCAAGCGAACTCAAATCATATTTGTCCAGTTCAGGGAATTCTAGCATCTGGATGTACATGGTAGGAACTGCTGCCATTTGAGTAACCCGGAATGTCTGAATGGCTTTCAGTGCCTCTTCGACATTCCACCACTTTAGCACGATTGTTTTTCCGCCTACGAAGTTACCGGTGTTACCGAAGGCAATGCCATAGGAGTGTGATAGAGGGAGCACTCCTAGGCTAACCATCGCTCGATTTACACCGGAAACTCGCTGAGTGACCTCATTGAATTGGAGTGTTTTGGGATTAAACGCGCGGCTGTTTAATTGCAAAGTCATGGAGCGATGAACCAGAACGTATTCGTAGAAGGATAAGGCATTCATATGAAGCGAGTAGTGCGTGTGCATCACACCCTTGGGCGGTCCTGTGGTGCCAGCAGTGTATATTAGAGCGGCAACATCGTCATTATCAGTCTGCTCAATCATCAGTTCAGCGGAACTAGTTGACATAATATTACTGCATGAGATGGTTCCAGAAACGTCATCGCGGTCTGTGAGGATTACATGTTGCAGGTTTGGAGTTTGCTTTTGTGCCTCTAGTACCCGGCCCACAAAATCCGAGCTAGTGAGGATAGCTTTGGCTCCGCAGTCACGATATATATAAGCGGCCTGGTCGGGCCGCAGCAGGGGATTCAAGGGGATGACAACAGCGCCTATCTTGTATATGGCGGGAAAAGCAGAAAGCACCTCCGGACTGTTAGGCATTTGTACCGCCACCCGGTCTCCTTTGTTTATACCAAGTCCTTTGAGTGCATTCCCCAGTAGGTTGGCGTTGCGATTTATCTCAACATTTGTGTACCATCTCCCTTCGAAATAAGCGGCTTCATATTCGCCGAACCTTTTGATGTTATCCTCTATTCCACTGCCAATGTTCATAATACATCCCTGCTCAATTCAGTATTTCACTATTATTTGGCGGTGAGTGAGTTTTAGCCCCGATTGCTCTTGAGTTGATGGTACAACTCTGGCAGTGAACCGTCAAGTTCCAAAAGGGACTTTGTTTTCCCACTTTTGTCAACTGGTAATTATGAAAAAATTCTCATTAGCGGTTCATTTTCAAGAGTGTCAAGGTTTGACATCATACAGCTTCTATGCCATAGTCTCTTGGGTCCAAAAAGCTTATATCAGGAGGTTAATTCATGGTCGGCATAAAGTCTTACGGAGCTTATATCCCACGGTATCGAATGAATCACAACACTATCTTCACGGCTGTTGGGTTCTTGGGGACGTTCCCACCGCCCGGTGAAAATGCAGTCGCTAATCATGACGAAGATACGCTCACTATGGCAGTAGCCGCAGGGATTGATTGCTTAAGTGGTATGAAACGGGAGGCAGTTGACGGTCTGTATCTTGCTACTACCAGTCAGCCTTATATGGTAAGGCAGAATTCAGCCCTGGTAGCTACTGCTCTTGATTTGCAGTCAAATATAAGGACTGCCGATTTCATAGGCTCTACGAAGTCAGGGACTACTGGGTTGCTTTCTGCCCTCGATACTGTAAAGGGAGAGACGTCAAGCAATGTTCTTGTCTGTGCTTCCGATTGCCGGTTGAGCAAGCCGGGCAGTCCTCAAGAGTCTCTCTATGGTGATGGCGCTGCGTCGCTTCTTGTTGGCAGTGATGAGGTGATTGCCACTTTCGAGGGTTCGTATTCTGTTTCCTATGATTTCCCCGACCGCTGGAGGGCAAGTGGAGAAAAATTTGAACATGCCTGGGAAGATAGATTCATTCGCGATTCTGGCTATAGTCAATTTATCACGGAGGTAATTTCCGGGCTATTGAAAAAATACAACTTGAACATCAAAGACTTTACCAAGATAGTGTATCCAGGTCTATATGCACGAGGGCATGGAGCTATAGCCAAGCGGTTAGGTGCTGACCCTGGTCAGCTTCAGGATACATTGCTTAGCACAGTCGGTGATACTGGGTCAGCTTCACCTTTAATGATGTTGATAGCGGCGTTGGAAGATGCCAAGCCAGGTGATAAGGTACTGGTTACCAGCTTTGGAAACGGCGGCGACGCACTATTTTTCCAGGTTACTGAGAAAATAGAAAGTGTGACTAATAAGAGGGCGGTGAAGAAACACCTGAACTCTAAAAAAGATCTTGCCAGCTATGAAAAATATCTTGCCTTCAGAAATTTAGCACCGATGGACTTAGGTATGCGTGGAGAGATGAGCATGCGCACACCGATGTCAGCGCTGTTCAGGGAACGGAAAGTAGTTTTGGCCCTTTGTGGCTCGAAGTGCAAAAAATGTGGTACGCCACAATATCCATATCAGAGGGTATGTGTAAATCCTGATTGCGGAGCCATTGACCAGATGGAAGATTACCGCTTTTCGGATAAGAAAGGTGTCGTATTTACTTATACCGGTGATAATCTAGCTGCCAGTATTGACCCGCCTTCAGTATATGGCCTGGTAGATTTTGATGGTGGTGGTAGATACTGGTTTGATTTCACGGATTGTGACCTGGATTCTGTTAAAGTAGGCATGCAGGTAGAGATGACCTTTCGCAGACGATATGTTGATGAGTCAAGTGGTGTCCACGGTTATTCATGGAAGGCAACGCCTATACGTGCCTGACTGCGGTAAAAGATAATGAAATTTACGGAGGGAGCAAAAAATGGCAGAAGGTATTAAAGACAAAGTTGCTGTTATAGGCATGGGTTGCACTAAGTTTGGGGAGCTATGGGATAAGAGTGCAGAGGACCTTATGGTAGATGCTTTTAAGGAATGTATCGAGGACGCGGGTATAGAGAAAAAGGACATCAATGCAGCCTGGTTTGGCGTGCATTTTGAGGAACAAAGCGTGGGAAAAGGGGCTACACCTTTGTCTTTGACCTTGAAGCTGCCTTTTATTCCGGTCACCAGGACGGAAAATTTTTGTGCTACTGGCACAGAAGCCTTCAGGGGTGCATGCTATGGCGTGGCTTCAGGGGCCTATGACATTGCTCTGGCTTTGGGTGTAGAAAAGCTCAAGGATACGGGGTATGGTGGGCTTCCCGGCGGCCCTGGTCTTATGGGGACAAAAAGTGCACTGATTATGCCCAAATTGACCGCTCCCGGGGCCTTTGCCATGATGGCGACCAGGTACTTTGCCGTGTATGGCCTTAGTCCAGAGGAAGGCAAGAAAATGCTGGCTAAAGTGTCAGCTAAAAGCCATTATAATGGAGCCCGGAACCCGAAGGCGCATTTGCGCCGCGAAGTAACTGAGGAACAGATAATAAAAGCGCCTATCATCGCCTGGCCATTGGGGCTTTTTGATTGCTGCGGAGTCAGCGATGGTGCAGCGGCTGCAATCGTAACCAGAGCTGACATGGCCAAGAAGTTCCGGCCAGACCCCATATCTGTTAAGGCACTACAAATCGCTTTAAGTTCGGGCGAAGAATTGATGTATACTAAATGGGATGGAGCTCATGTTGAGACTACTTATCGTGGTGGCATGCTAGCTTATAAGGAAGCGGGGGTAAAGAATCCGCGTGAAGAGATAAGTATGGCTGAGGTGCACGATTGCTTCTCTATAACTGAGGCAGTGACTATGGAAGATTTGCAATTCAGCCCCCGGGGAAAAGTCAAGGATGATATCGAGGCTGGCCGTTTTAATCATGATGGCCCGCAGCCTATTCAGCCTGATGGTGGATTGAAGTGCTTCGGGCATCCTATTGGGGCCTCCGGTCTCAGGATGCTGTACGAGATGTACAAACAGTTGCAAGGCAAAGCCCAGCTACCAGAACGACAGCTCAAGAATCCCAAACTAGGGCTAACCCACAATTTAGGCGGGTTTCCACCCATGAACATCGTTAGTATTGCTATTATAGGATTGTAAAAGAAACCAAATCTAGGAGGCTAGCTATGGCTAATGGTAGTCTGATTACCGATGAGCTGCGAAAATTGATAGGTGTAACTTTAGAGACTATCGTTTTCAAGGTCGAGGAAGGAGCAATCCAGAGGTATGCACAAGCTATAGGTGATCCAAACCCTCTATATAATGACCCTGATTTTGCCAATAAAACCAAGTATGGACGATTATTGGCTCCTCCTGGTTTCACCGGTTGGCCAGTCAAGGCTGGACGCCTTTCGGACAAACTGCTCGAGTATCTGCTAAAAGCTGGAGCGCCTTCAAGGCTTCTCGATGGGGGTGTTGAATTCGAATTCATTGAACCCATTGGTGCTGGCGATGTATTAACTTCCACAACTAAAATTGCCAGTATAACCGAGCGCGAAACCAGACTGGGCAAGACCCTGTTTAACACACTGGAGACTACGCTTGTGAACCCAAAGGGCGATGTGGCGCTCAAAGGTTGGTCGACATTTATCATGTTTTAGCCTGTTCTAACTACTTTATTTTTTGGAGGAGAGATGGTTAAACAAGTTTATTATGAGGATGTTGAAGTAGGCACTGAGATAACACCATTGGCTAAGATTGCTACAACTCGTATGTTAGTCCAGTGGGCGGGGGCATCGGGGGATTTCAACCCCTTGCATTATGACGATGATTTCGCTAAAGCTATGGGCGTAGGTGCTCCCATTGTACATGGCGCGCTTAAACGTGCCTGGTTAGGACACTTAATGACTGATTGGATTGGAGAGCAGGGAAAACTCAAGAAATTGTCCTGCCAATATCGCGGCATGGATTATCCCCGGAAAATGAAGACAATGCAAAAGCCTCATGATGGCGAAACCTGGTGGTGTAAAGGTAAAGTGACCAAGAAATATGAGGAAGGTGGTGAGCACCTTGTGGAGTGCGAGATTTGGGTGGAGAATGGAAAGGGAGAAAAGACAACGCCTGGCTCAGCCCTGGTTGCCTTACCCACACGAAGCGCGAAATAGGCATGAATACTGGTTTTGATAGCTATTTAGAAGTAGTATTCTGGAAATACTGAAGCAAGTCCGTGTTTTTAAGAGAACCAAGTTCAAGGAGGTAAAAATGGGAAAATTAGACGGGAAAGTAGCGGTTATCACAGGGGCGGCACGGGGCATAGGCAGAGCTGATGCCTTGTTGTTTGCCAAAGAGGGTGCGGCTGTTTTTGTCAGTGATATTGATGAGGCGCCGCTTATGGACGTGGTCAAAGAAATTAAAGCTGCTGAAG
>JAUWFX010000122.1 GCA_030606765.1 Dehalococcoidia bacterium | reverse complement strand
GAACCCACGACCCCCGGTTCCGAAGACCGGTGCTCTTGTCCGCTGAGCTATAGGCGCAAAAATAAATTGGGGTGAACGGTGGGATTTGAACCCACGATCTCCAGGGCCACAACCTGGCGCCTTAACCACTGGGCTACGCTCACCATAATCACAAATATTATACTTTACAATGGCTGTCACTTTCAATCTTGAAAGCGAGGCTTTTTGGCACCTTATTGTTGGGTGAAGTCAAGCTATGTAAACCCAGCAAACATGCTATAATTATCCTTCCCTAAATTGCTATCCGAGTAGAAGATATGAGAATTTGCCTGCTGACCTATAGGGGGAATCCTTACAGCGGTGGGCAAGGTATTTATATTTACTACCTGTCGCGTGAGTTCCAGCGGATGGGTCATGAGGTGGAGGTTATCGCCAGTCCACCCCTCCCCGAAGTGAGCGAAGGCGTAATCCTACATCAACTCAGCAGCTCAAGCATATATCATCCGGGAAGCTCTTTCAGTAGGAACCTCCCCAAAGTCAGGAACCCTGTTGACTTACACGAACTCTGCGCCAGCCGCCTGGGAATCTTCGCCGAGCCCTGGGCATTTAGCTTCAGGGCTTATACCAAGCTAAAAGAGCTTTGTAAACAGCGCCGCTTTGACATTATTCATGACAATCAAGGCCTTGGTTACGGGCTCCTCTTGATGAAAAGGTTGAACATACCGGTAATAGCTACCATACACCATCCCCTCCCTATAGACAGGCAAGCTGACCTGGAACAGGCGAATGGGCTGAGGGATAAATGGAGGATCCGAAAATTCTATTCTTTCACCCACATGCAAGCTTTCGTCGCGCGGCGCCTGGATCGAATAATTACGGTATCTCAAAGCTCCGCCAAAGACACAAGGCTGTTCTTTAAAGTGCCCGCTGACAAATTCAGAGTGGTCTACAACGGCATAGATACCGATATTTACAATGGGAACGAAGAGGCAAGCCAGAACCGCGATGGCTTAATCATGGTCGCCAATACTGACGATAGAAAGAAGGGAGTACTTTATCTGCTGCAAGCATTGCAAATGCTAGGAAAAGACAAGATGAAGCTGACTATTGTGGACGATGCCGAGCGGCATTCCTCCTACGTAGAAGATGTAGGGCCACTACCTTCATATGGTTTTAAGCTGGTAAGAAAGCTCAATTTAGATGGGATGGTGCACTTCACCGGGCGGTTAGCGCGCGAGGAACTGGCACAACATTACTCTGCTGCCCAAATAGCAGTAGTGCCCTCACTTTATGAAGGTTTCGGGCTACCTGCTGCCGAGGCTATGGCCTGCGGCACCCCCGTTATAGCCACCACTGGCGGGGCACTGCCTGAGGTAGTAGGCGATGCCGGTATTCTGGTGCCTCCAGGAAGAGCTGATGCCCTGGCTGCCGCAATCAAACAGTTGCTCGATGATAAACAGGCACAACAGCGGATGAGCGAGGCGGGGAGGAAAAGAGTTAAAGAGAAATTCAATTGGGAGCAAGCAGCCAGAAAAACGCTTGAAATCTACCAAGAGGTACTGACACCAAGATGATTACTATAGAACCTGACCTTCTGAGTATCAAGGATGGGGACATTACTTTAGACGCCGGCTGCGGCAATGGCAGGCACTCATGGGAAGTCTTCAATAAAAATCATTCCCCCGTCGTGGCCTTTGACATTGACACAGTGTGCGTCAAAAAGAACAAATATATGTTAGATTCATTAAAAGAGCAAAAAAAAATTAAGGGCAACTATCATCTTCTCATAGCCAATGTGACAAGGCTACCATTCAAAGCTGGCACCTTTGATAAGATTATTTGTTCTGAAGTTCTGGAGCATATTCCCGAAGACAATACTGCGGTTAAGGAATTGATTAGGGTACTGAGCAAAGATGGTGCCATTGGGATTAGCGTACCTCATTACTTAGCTGAATCTATTTGTTGGAAGTTATCTGGAGATTACTATGGTTTCCCTGGTGGGCATATCAGAAAATACAAAACTCGGGAACTTCTCGATCTTGTGGATAGTGCTGGCTTATCCGTTTATACTATCCACCACAAGCATGCCTTTCATTCTTTTTACTGGGTACTTCGCTGTATTTTCGGGGTAAAAAAAGAAAAAGCCCCAATCCCTTTCCTCTATAACAAGTTCCTAGAATGGGACTTACGCACTAACCATAGGCTCTTCCGTTGGTTGGAAGACCTATTAAATCACCTGTGCCCCAAGAGTGTCGCCATCTATGCCAGGAAAAAAGAATATGTCCCTCAGAATAACACCACTTTATCCAATTGCCTCAGTTTTCAAGACGCGAATTAGCTGCCTGGAGTCGAAATGCTCTCCGTCCATCCACGGCCTCTTTTTCTTCAAGTTCGTGAAGGTAAGAAGCAATGGATTTTGCTGCATTTCTTTAGACCAATTGTCTTTGACGTGTATGTGCTTACAACTTTAGCCAGTTTTTTATCAGGAAATGAGTTGAGCAGGAGCCCAAAATAGGCACAACATAGCCTCACGCAGCTCCAGTGGTCGGGGCGTCCGTTTCACGCAGGAAAGTCAGAGGCTCAAGTCCTCTACCGCCCGCCAAAAAGTCTCTCCAGCTTCTGGCTAAGTAAAATAGGCGATAAGCGCTACCACCCCTATTAGGATGAGCCAGATGCCCACCAGATAATTGAGGATCTTAGGAAAAATCATTACGATGATACCGAAGATAAGGCTGATGATTCCTCCAATAAGACCCAATTGACCCAAGTTAGGTAATGATTCAAGAAAACCCATAGCTTATCACCTCCTTTAATTGTATTATCACTAGTATG
The DNA here is from genome assembly GCA_030606765.1 of Dehalococcoidia bacterium. The sequence goes on along the minus strand of JAUWFX010000122.1, from coordinate 2,677 downwards.
CTATGAAAACAAGTATTTCGTCAATAGGTACGTTTGCCACTGTTATCAAACTAGCTTTGTCGAACGACAAACTTGAACTTGGCAATGCCTCCGAGTAAAATAACAAATACCATGATTGGATTTGAGCACATGAAGAAAATATCCCGGACATCCCCGGCTAAAATAGTGCTTTTGGTGATAGACGGCGTAGGTGGTTTACCTCATGCCAAAACCGGTAAAACAGAACTGGAGTCAGCCAAGAAGCCCAACCTGAATCGCATAGCCAGAGACTCTCTTTGTGGGCTCATTGACCCTGTTGGCCCAGGAATTACGCCAGGGAGTGCGCCGGGCCACCTGGCAATCTTTGGCTATGACCCTGTCAAATATAATATCGGACGGGGAGTCGTGGAAGCTCTGGGAATAGATTTAGAACTAAAGCCGGAGGATATCACGGCCAGAGGTAATTTCTGCACCGTTGACAGCAAGGGAATTATTATCGACAGGAGGGCAGGACGGGTTCCCACAGATAAAAGTACCGAGTTATGCCGCTCATTGAATAATATCTCCATAAATGGCGATGAGATTTCCGTGTTGCCGGTGAAAGAACATAGATTTGTGCTCATCCTCCGCGGTGAAGCTTTATCTCCTGAGTTAGCAGATTCCGACCCCCAGCAAGCAGGGCTAGCCCCCAAAAAGATAGAGGCGTTATCACCGCAGGCACAGAGAACCGCGGAAATTGCCAACGAATTCGTGTCTCAAGCAAGAAGCCTCTTACAAGGTGAAACCTCCGCCAACATGGTGCTTCTGCGCGGCTTCTCCCGCCTCCCTGACATCCCCTCCATACCTGAAATCTACAAATTAAAGCCAGCAGCCATCGCCATTTATCCTATGTATCGAGGACTGGCCAAGTTGGTGGGGATGCAAGTATTGCCGGGAGGTGAAAGCATAACAGAGCAACTGAACAGCCTGCACCGCTACTATGCTGATTACGATTTTTTCTTCGTCCATTTTAAGAGCACCGATGCCAGAGGAGAGGATGGCAACTTCCGGGCTAAAGTTCAGGCCATTGAGAAACTTGATAATGCCCTCCCCAGCTTGCTCAGCTTAGACCCGGAGGTCTTGATTATTACCGGAGACCATTCTACCCCTGCAACTTTAGCCATGCATAGCTGGCATCCAGTCCCTTTCATACTAAAGTCCAAATGGTGTCGCCCCGATAATGTCGCTGAGTTCTCGGAACGAGCCTGCCTTGCTGGTGCTATGGGTCGTTTCCCAGCTACGGAAATCATGACTCTAGCCATGGCTAATGCTTTAAAACTGGATAAGTTTGGCGCCTAGCAAGAAAACACTAAGCACGAACTTCAAAGTCCTAAATAAAATGAGTTTTAGTATTTAAATTTGGATTTTTTGATTTGTGTAGGGTTTAGAAATTAGGATTCAGAATTTCGTAAGTTATTGTTCAAGATTTACTAGCTCGGTTTAGCTTTCTCGCTCGGGTTGAGCCGCCTCCACCAAACCTGCTTGTTGCAGTGCTTCCATAAGGCGGGCAGCTCTAGGATAGCCAATACGAAGACGGCGCTGTAAGAAAGAAGTAGAGATATGTTTATGCTCTTGTACCAGGCGCTTTGCCTCTTCCAAAAGAGGGTCGGGGGGAGCAGCTATCTGGGCACTTAAGGGGCGCTCAGCCACCTCATCAAAGTCGACAGGGCTCACTTCAATCTGCCGCTGGTTTCCCCAGAAATACACCAATCTCTCGATCTCAACATCAGAAACAAAGCTTCCTTGAAGACGTTTAGGCTTGCTAGCTTCAGTAGGCATGTAGAGCATATCCCCTCTGCCCAGCAATTTCTCAGCACCTACCATGTCAAGTATGGTCCTGGAATCTACGTGAGAAGTGACTGCGAAACTAATGCGGGTAGGAAAGTTAGCTTTAATAAGCCCAGTAATTACATCTACTGAAGGGCGTTGTGTAGCTACGACGAGATGAATGCCTGTAGCCCGAGCCAATTGGGCTAACCGACAAAGCGCATGCTCCACCTCATCGAAAGCCGTCATCATTAAATCAGCCAGCTCATCAATGACGAGCACTAAATATGGCAACTCTTCTCCAGGTGAGCGGTCTTTGTTATAACCCTCAATATTGCGTACTCCCGCCTGAGCAAACTGACGATATCGACTATCCATCTCTTGACTAAGCCATCTTAAAGCCTTTATCGCCTTACCAGTATCCACAACCACCGGAGCAAGTAGATGGGGCACTCCATTAAAAGTCACTAACTCCACTCTCTTGGGGTCAACCATGATGAACCGAACATCGTCGGGGCTGTTGTGTAGAAGCAAGCAACAAATAACAGAATTAAGACAAACAGTTTTACCACTGCCAGTAGCTCCAGCGATAAGCAAATGTGGCATCCTGGTCAGGTCTGCTGCCATCGCCTCACCCCCAGCACCTTTACCCAAAGCGATAGCTCGCTTGGAGCGGGCGTGAATCTTCTGAAAAGCAGCGCTTTCTATCGCACCGCGAAGGGCAACTGAGCCAAACACAGTGTTAGGAACCTCAATGCCCACCACCGATGCCCCGGGCACGGGAGCCTCAATCCTGATGCTGGGAGCAGCTAGGGCTAAAGCTAAATCATTGCCCAAAGAGGTAATACGGTCTATCCTTACCCGGGTTCTGGATACTTCTTCCATTTTCGTT
>JAUWFX010000042.1 GCA_030606765.1 Dehalococcoidia bacterium | reverse complement strand
GGTCTGGATTGAGATTCCCTGTTGCCATATTATTGACCATCTGTATGGCAGTAAAATCAAGTCCCCGCCCATAGCCTTGATAGACCATGGTGGAGTGAGTGAAGCGGTCGCAGATGACTACCTTGCCTTCTTCTAAAGCAGGGCGAATTAGCTCAGCCACCAATTGGGCACGGGAAGCAGCCACGAGAAACAGCTCAGCCTGGGGCGAAATAGAAGAGCCCCTTCGCCTCTTAAGCGCTTTTCTTAATTCGTTACCCAGAGCTGTGCCTCCAGGCTCATGGGTTAATACCACAGGGATATTTCGCTGCTCAAGCTTCTTCAACAAGAGCCTGGATTGGGTGCTTTTGCCGCAGCCTTCGCCACCCTCAAAGGTGATGAACAGTCCCAAAGGTTACCTCGACTTCCTTTTGCCGCCAGGTTCCAGGCTCCGGTTACCAGAGTTGAAACCGCGGCGTCCAGCTAAGAGACGCTGTAGATGGTGAACATACGTATATTGAGTGTCACGGGGATAGAGGGCGTCCTGGCATTGCTTCATTTGAGCGGCATTGTTGCTCTTAAGGACATAAATCGGAATACCCAGCGCTTCGGCATCCCGTATCTTTTGTGGCTTGCGGCGGTAATAACTTCGTGTAGTGAGTAAAATGTCAGCTTGCTTAAGGTCGGAGGCAAGTTTCAGCTCCTTTCGCCCTTCCCTGGCAATTTGTTCCAATCGAGACCGGTTAGCGCCGAAGAGGTAGAATCGCAGCGTTTTTTCCGGCTGCTGCTCTTCCTTGCTCTCCCATATAAGAGGGGATGTTATCGCCTCCATTTTTACCTCGCCATCTTCATCCATCCAGCGCACTTCGGCCTTGGGGGGTCGCCCATGTAAGAGAGCATCAACAGCCTCGGTCACGACAGGATGTACGGTTACCTTGTAATAATCTACAATTTCCACCACTGTATCAAAGGTGGGCGGAGCCTTACGCTCCAGGATAGATTTTTGTGTGTGCCGTCGCCTGGCTTCTTCATCTCCCAGGGTAACCGTCTGGATGCCGCCGATGAGGTCAGACAAGGTAGGATTCATTATCAAGTTTTCCAGAGTGTTTCCATGTGCCGTGCCCACCAATTGCACTCCGCGTTCAGCGATAGTACGCGCCGCCTGGGCTTCGAGTTCAGTGCCTATTTCGTCGATAATAATGACCTCAGGCATGTGATTTTCCACTGCTTCAATCATTACCGCATGTTGCTCGGCGGGAGCGGCTACTTGCATTCGCCGGGCATGCCCGATAGCGGGATGAGGGATGTCTCCATCCCCGGCAATTTCATTAGAGGTGTCAATTACGATAACGCGTTTTTTGAAGTCATCAGCCAGCACTCTAGCCACTTCCCGCAACATAGTGGTTTTACCTATACCGGGCCGTCCTAGAAGCAGAACGTTGTTGCCTGATTCAATAAGGTCTTGAATCATCCTTACGGTGCCGAACACAGCTCTGCCCACACGGCAGGTCAAGCCGATTATGTAGCCATGTCTATTGCGTATGGCTGAGATGCGGTGTAGGGTGTGGTTGATGCCGGCGCGGTTATCCCCGCTGAACTCGCCGATGCGTGATACTACATAATCAACATCAACCTGGCTCACCTCTTCAGAATTGAGGACTAATTCTCTATGGAGGAAACGGGCTTCGGGGAGACGCCCTAAATCTAAGATTGCCTCCAACAACTCACTATGGTCGGGCTGCTGGTAGAGTGGCTCACGGATATGGAGTGGCAAGATATCAAGCAGTGTGTCTAAATCGTCAGTAACTACCCTTCGCATTCTGTGAAATACCTGTCTTCACCTTACCAACCCCGGGGGGACAACAATTCTTGTTGTGGTATAGCTTTTATGTCCAGGCCGGGCATGGCGGTTCCCAAACCTTTGGATACTTCAGCAACGATAGCAGGGTCCTGGTAGTGGGTGGTAGCTTTAACGATGGCCTGCGCTCTGGTTGCGGGGTCGCTGGACTTAAAAATACCCGAGCCCACAAATACTCCCTCGGCCCCCAGTTGCATCATCAAAGCGGCATCGGCAGGCGTCGCCACACCGCCGGCGGCAAAGTTCACAACGGGTAACTTCCCTGTTTTATGCACCTCCATTACTAACTCCAGAGGAGCACCTAGGGCTTTCGCCTCAGCTACTAATTCTTCCTCGGGTAGAGCATGCAGTCTGCGAATCCCATCCTGGACTGCCCGCATATGCCTCACAGCCTCAACGATGTTGCCTGTCCCAGCCTCGCCCTTAGTGCGAATCATCGCCGCCCCTTCGGCAATACGACGCAATGCCTCGCCTAAGTCCAGGCAGCCGCAGACAAAAGGAACCTTAAAATCATGTTTCCAAACATGATGGCTTTCATCGGCGGGAGTAAGCACTTCGGACTCATCGATAAAATCAACGCCCAATGCTTGCAGCACCTGAGCCTCAACAAAATGACCGATGCGGCATTTGGCCATTACGGGGATGCTCACCATTCCCTTTATGGCTGTAATTATGGTGGGGTCGGCCATGCGAGCTACTCCGCCGTCGGCGCGGATATCTGCCGGCACCCGTTCCAGTGCCATAACAGCGCAGGCACCGGCTTCCTCGGCAATTTTAGCCTGCTCCGGGGTGACCACATCCATAATCACCCCGCCCTGCAGCGTCTGTGCCAGTCCCGTCTTAACTTTCCAGGTACCCTTTTCCATCAATTTCCATTATACCGCTGCGCCAGTCAAATCACAAATGTCAAATGAGAGCGTCCAGAAATGTCATTCTGAGGTGGCCAAATGAATTTGGATGAAGTTGGGTTCTTCGCTTCGCTCGGAATGACATCGCGCTTGCCATTGCGAGGTAACAAAGTGTAAGGGCGGAGTTCGTCACCGCCTTACCTTTGAATAGAATAGGGTCGAGGAGTCGACTCCTCGACCCTATCTTTTTGCCACTATTACGCCACCCCCCAAACAACCTGAATCAAGTTAGTATTTCACAGTTATGGCAGGAATCCGATGGTTATCATAGGGGACGGATCGCAGCAGTCGTTGTCCGGGTTTGTGTCTTCAAACCCTTCTCCCACTTCGACGCAAGCCCAGGAAACCAGTGTGACGGTATGGAAGGGTACTACAACCGTAACGTCGAATAGAATATCAGTTGGAGACGGGTAACCTATCCAGTTGATTGTCTTTGTGTAGTCAGTGCATATCTTCAGCTCCCAGTCAATTTCCATATCCAGGTTCACGGGTATGCAGACTTTCAGCTCAATCTCGTCGCAAGGTTCGACAGGATTCCCCTCCACGGTACACTGCTGGTTCGCACTGCTTTCAGCAGGAGGATCCATCGTCACCGCACCATCGCCGTTAACACAATGGAGCCACATCGACTCCCCCTCTCCTGATCCCTCGGCACCGGTGTTGTGAATCGTCAGCCAGGACGTCTGGTGCACTGTTACCACTGCTCCTTCCTCCTCCCCGGACACATGCTCTTTGTAAGTGGCATCAATGATTGTGCCCGGACTTACCCACACAGTGATACCGGGAGGTGGTGTTGGAATAGGTGTGCCGTTTATGCTCCAGGAATCGAATGTCACATACGCGTCCACCAGCGTCGGCGCCACTGGTGTCACGAAGTTTAAAGTAAAGTTGATTGCGCCGCCCGCGGTCACACTCTGAGTTGGCGAGGGTGTGATATCAACAAATGTCCCAGGACCGCCAGCGACGTAGGCACAGGTCCAGCTACCGGGATCCCCGGTAAAGCTGTCAGGAACAGTATCACCGTCAATGATAGTGGGTGCTGTTGCTCCGGGTCCGGTTAACGTATAGTTTACTGCTCCTGTCCAGGGAGAACCATCAAGGGTAGCATCGACCTCAATAGTGCCTGTTGTTGGTGTACAGCCCGGGACCAAAACCGCAAGTGAAACAACTAAAACTAATAAAACCGACCAAATAGAGAAAATTTTCTTCTTCACGTTCACCTCCTTTTGAAATAATTTAGCTTTCTAAAATCTTAATTAATCCTATCAATATTCTAATACCCATTCACCTCCTTTTGAATATTTTGGAAAGCTTGGTTAATACTATCGTTGTAGTAATACCCCATTTTATTCTATTACCAAACCCCTGTACTGTCAAGGTTTCTTGGTTAAGTATAATCATGGTTTATTTCATGATATTTTGCCCCTTGTGGGTATTGTGTTTAGTCCGCTTTATCAAAGTAGCCTTCTTTAGACATGTCCCTATTCTATCACTGAAATGTTAAGTTGATGTTAACTGGAAGGCTAATCTTACTGTAAAATAGCGAGAAAATATGAATGTATAAGGGAATATTCAAACGAAAAGCAAATAGCATAAAAAAATCTTAGCTTCGAGGTCGAAATAATCAGCTTTGGAATCTTTCCAGACCATACCCCGACTTCTCGGTGCTCGCAGTGACAAGAAGAGGCGGGCTCTCAACGATAGGGTGTGCCCGATAAATTGGGAAACTACAAAAGTCCCGAGGTCTAGGCAGCTCTCTTTCTACGCACGAGGAGAATCGCCAGTCCCGCTACTGCCGCTCCCATAATCCCGCCAACTAGCGGCCAGTTGACTGGCGGGACCTCCTCAAAGTCGGCAACCCACAGGTTCCATTTGGCAAGCTCAGTCTCCAAGCCCACGGCGACCACGGTATCATCGGACTTGAGCCCCACCGTATGATAGGTGCCGGCGGCGACTTGGACGATACCCGTCCAGCCGCCGACATTGCACTGCCCGGAGGCGTTGTCCCCCACGGCGACCACATTGCCGTCCGACTTAAGCCCCACCGTATGATAGGTGCCGGCGGCGACCTGAATGATGTCCGTCCAGCCGCCGACGTTGCACTGGCCGGAGGCGTTGTCTCCCACGGCGGTCACGGTGCCATTGGCCTTAACCCCTACCGTATGATACAAGCCTGCGGCGACCTGGATTATGCCCGTCCAGCCGCCGACATTGCACCGCCCGGAGGCGTTGTATCCTACGGCGACCACGCTGCCGTCGGACTTAAGACCCACTGTGTGGTACCGACCTGCGGCGACCCGGATGATGTCGGTCCAGCCGCCGACATCGCACCGCTCGTCGTTGTATCCCACGGCGACCACGGTGCCGTCGGTCTTGATCCCTATCGTATGCCAGCCGCTTGCGGCGATCTGGGTAATGTCGGTCCATTCGTCAACATTGCACTGCCCGTAGTTGTTCAATCCCACGGCGACTACGGTTCTGTCGGACTTAAGGCCCACCGTTTGATAGCCGTTTGCGGCGACTTGGGTGATGTCCGTCCATCCATCAACGTTGCACTGCCCGTAGCGGTTATCTCCCATGGCGACCACCGTTGCGTCGGGCTTAAGCCCCACTGTGTGACCGTAGCCTGCGGCGACCTTGGTGATGTCCGTCCAGTCGGTGACATTGCACTGCCCGTAATTGTTCGCTCCCACGGCGACCACCGTGCCGTCGGACTTAAGCCCCACCGTTTGATACACGCCTGCGGCGACCCGGATTATGTCCGTCCAGCCGCCGACATTGCACTGCCCGTAGTTATTGTCTCCCACGGTGACCATCGTCCCATCGGACTTAAGCCCCACCGTGTGATGACTGCCTGCAGCGATCTGGACGATGTCCGTCCAGCCGCCGACATTGCACTGCCCGTAGTTATTGTCTCCCACGGCGACCACGGTGCCGTCGGACTTAATCCCCACCGTGTGATGGTTGCCTGCGGCGACCCAGATGATATCCGTCCAGCCGCCGACATCGTACTGCCCGTAATGGTTGTCCCCCACAGCGACTACGGTGCCGTTGGACTTAAGCCCCACCGTGTGATCGTAGGTTGCAGCAACCTGGGTGATGTCCGTCCAGTCGCCGACATTACACTGCCCATAGGCGTTTGCCCCTACGGCGACCACGGTGCCGTCGAACCTAATCCCCACAGTGTGGTACACGCCTGCGGCGACCCAGACGATGTCCGTCCAGCCGCCGACCCTGCACTGCCCCTGGTGGTTCCATCCCACAGCGACCACCGTACCGTCAGCCTGCAACCCCACTGTGTGATGGCTGCCTGCGGCGATCTGGGTGATATCCGTCCAGCCACCGATATCGCACTGTCCGTAGCGGTTGTCTCCCACGGCAAACGCGGTACCGTCGTCTTTAAGTCCCACCGTGTGACCCCAACCTGCGGCGACCATGGGTGTTACCTGCCCTTCAGGCATATTCACGGCTGCTGCTGAAGCAGAGCTGAAGTTATCTACCCCCAGGTGACTAATAACATGGTCATCTGGCACAGGCATGGTTGCTGAAGCTCCCACTATCGACGCCGCAAGAATCAGGCTGAAGACGAGAGCGACAGACAGTAGCGATGATGGGAGCATCTTTCTGTTCTTCACTAGTTTAGTCTCCTCGAAATCTCTAGCTTATCGTATATATCGCCCCCGCGCACTGTCAAGCATTGATTTTTAGGATTTTCGGCGGATTGGCAAGGAGTCATTAAATTGGGTCAATGTCAAAGCGTTATTGCCTTCCTTTCAATTCAGTCGGAGATATCCAGCCTTGGAGGGCTGGAGATGAATTCTATTTTTTGACCAGCAAGAGAGATAGGATATTGTACTTTCCTTCTATTTCATATGCTTCGCTTATCTCCATTTTGTGCGCGTGTATTAGCTTATCGGCGGCTTTGGTGACTTCCGGCCAGTCATCAAATTTATAATCGTGGAAACCGAGAATGCCTCCGGAGACAAGATGGGGCCAAATGACATGGAAATCATTTTCTACATATGCCTGCTGATGACAGCCATCAATGAATCCCAAGATGAATCTTTGCTCTTCGGGGAAGCTAAGTTTTTTAGAATCTTCCCTTATAGTTACGATGTTATCAAAGCCTCGAGTTGACTCCTGGTAAGCTTCTAACATTGAGCGGCCCTGGAGAAATGCTTCATAAACGTCACCTGCCTTGATTCCACTCTCGCTCATAGTTTTGTCAAGGCCGGGATCGAAAACATCGATGGCGTATACCCTCTTACCGTATCTTTGGGCAAAATTTGCCAGTTTGGCAGTACCTCTGCCCATATAAGCACCAATTTCGATGATATCTCCTTCTAGCTCATACAATGCCCGTTGCTTTATGAAGTCTATGAGGACTTCGTAACCCACGAAATCATCAGGGTCGTCTTCCAGTGGAATCTTCCGGGAAACTCTTTTAACACCGGGCTCTAAACTCATCTTACAGGCCAATGTTTGGGCTATAGTATTTTAATTCTATCTGAAGCCACCATAGCCAGTATCGCTGCTGCCGATGTCCAGGTATTCTTTTCATGGGCTTGTGGCTCCAGTTCCGACCGTCTTATCTCCCTTTGCGGCCAGTATACCTCCCGATAAAACACGCCGTCGCTATCCTTAAATTGCAGTACCCAGTCCAGCACCATCTTGGCCTTATCTCCGGCGCCCATCCTTGCTAAGGCCAGGACCAGTTCAAAGGTCTCAGCTACGCATACTGACTGTCTGTCGGCAAAGCATTTACACCCCCAACCATCGATGATGAAATCCTGCCACCCCTCCAGGATATGCTTTTCTGCTTGCTTACCCTTTATCAGCCCCACAAGGATGGGGTAATACCAGGTCATGGCATGCCCGCTCTTATCCTCGCCTAGCCTGTCGAAGCGTTCGGGCTGCTCCTTGATTGCCCTGGCCAGCCTCTGGCATGCCTTATTCCAGTCAGGCTTATCTACCCCCAAGGTTCTAGCAATCCTTATGCCGCATTTAATACTGAGCCAGGTGCTGCTTGAGGCAGTTAAAATTGCTCCTGGCCAGGCTTCGTTATTCTCGCTTAGTCCCCAGTAAATCTCGCCGCCGGGCTGTTGTAAACTTAAGGCGAAATCTATGCCCTTCTCTATCGCAGGCCACATGTAGCGAAGAAGGCTCAGATTTCGGATATTGAGGTAGTGAAACCACATTCCTGTTGCTATATAGGTGCTGAAATTTGTATCTTTGGTCAGGTCTTGAGGTTTATCATTGAGATAACTGGAATACCAGCTTCCGTCAGGATTCTGGGTATCGCGCATCCACTTATAGGCCGAGCTAGCCTCGCTGGACCGGCCGCTAAAATCTAAAGCCATGGCGCATTCCACATGGTCCCAGGGGTCTGTGATACCGCCTTGGTACCAGGGGATAGCCCCAGATGGAAGCTGTTGACTGATGATAAAGTCTGCCTGGCTTTGAATCAGCCTTTGAATGTCTTCCAGCATTCCTTCAAATTAAGCTTTGCCTGGCTTGCACTTCTTTCGTTAGAGGCTCTTCTTTGTTTCCTCGATCTCCCTTTCTATTTCCTTTAGTTCTTCCTCCAGGTCCTTCTTATACTCCTCGAGCATGTCCATATACTCCTTTCTGTCGGGAAAGGGCTTGAATCCCTGGAAGTAGAAAGCGAAGGGAGGGAGGCCAAAGTAGAACCTCCGGGATCTCCTACTCCACATCTATATTTACCTCCTGAATTGGCCGTCGCCTTGGCAGTCCAGGACGACGGGGATATTTACTCGGTGTCGGGTATATTTTATCAATAATTACCAAATAACGCACATCGTCAAATTCGCTCAACTCTACTTTCTTTATCTGGTCTAATTTGCCTCCCAGGGCGGCAATGGCTTCTTTCGCCCTGTTTATCTCCTGGTCGATTTCCCCCTTCTTTTGAGCGATAAATCTTCCCCCGATCTGGCAAAAAGGCAGAGTTAGTTCCACCAAGGTAGGCAGCAAGGCTACAGCACGGGAGAGAACCAGGGCAAATTGCTCACGATAGAGCGGTAAATGAGCTGCTTCCTCAGCTCTATTATTCAGCACTTCGACATTTTCCAGCTCCAGTTTGCGGATGATGTGGTGAAGGAAAGCTGTCTTTTTCGTTGTGGGTTCAATGAGCACCAGCCTGGGCTGGGGGAAAAGAATTTTGAGCGGCAAGCCGGGGAAGCCGGCACCTGTGCCTATGTCTATAATATTGAAATCTGGTCTTACCACCTCTTCCTCAGGCAAAGCTAGAGTGATGGTCAGGGAATCAAGGAAATGTTTTACCTGTACCGAGGAGTAGTCTGTTATAGCTGTGAGGTTAATTTTTTTATTCCATTCAATTAGCTCCTGGTAGTAAAGCTCAAATTGCCTTACCTGCCTGGCATTGAACTCTATCCCCAGCTTACCGGCTCCTTCAATAAGTTTTTTCATCGCGAGTCACGCTTAAAATTCAGAGGTTGTTCAGCAACCCGTTCGCCCTGAGCCTGTCGAAGGGCAACCTAATTTTATCATGACTGCCGCTCATGATTCGACACGCTCACCATGAGCGGTTAATGAACAATCTCCAGCATCCTGTTTGACAAAAAATAAGAAAAATCCTATAATTTAGAATAGTAGGATATATCATACAATACTGATATAGCTTATGCGAGAGGTGAGAATGGAACAAAAGGATAGGCTTGTAATAGGCAGGTGTTTTGGCACTGCTGTGCTTGGGCCCCGAGGGCAGTTGGTGATTCCCGCGGAAGCCCGCAAAGAAATCGGTATAGATACTGGCGATAAACTTCTCGTTTTCGGTCATTTTGGTCGGGGACTTATCTTTATCAAAGCTGAGGCAGCAGAAGAGTTGCTGAACATCATGAGCAGCCGACTTGATGAGGTTGCCAGGTTGGTCAAGGAAGGTAAAACCACTGATGTTGGGATAGAGGGTGAAGGCAAGCGAAGTTAATGGCCCGGTCAAAATATGGGGTGCGTTATTTTTTGCCCGACAATATGAAATTGATGCTATAATGGGCGGTTTATCAAAATAGAGAGAGGCGAAGGAAAATGAAAAAAAGGCGAATACTAATAATAATAATCTGTGTGATTGTTATCGGTATAGTACTCGGTGTCGTATTTACCAGAGGTGCTGGGCCGGAAACTGTGCCGATGACTTTTAATGTTACCCGGGGTGATATAGTGAAAAGCATTATCGTGGATGGCAATTTACAAATGCCTAACAAAGCGTATTTATCATTCGGCATGACAGGTACAGTAACAGAGGTGCTGGTTGACGAAGGGAATAACGTGACAAAAGACCAGGTATTAGCCAGGCTTGATGCACCGTCCTTGGAATCAGCCGTAGAGATGGCTGAGTTACAGGTGGAAATAGCTGAGGAGCAAGTCAAGGCAGCCAGAGCGCAATATGAAATCGCCGAGATTAACCTGGATGAGCCTCCACCCACAGTGTCCGAGGATGTGCTTGAGTTACAGGTGGATATAGCCAAAGCGAGTTGGGAATCAGCAAAACTCGGCCTGGAATCGGCAAAACTCAGCCTGGAATCGACAGAATTGAACCTGGAGAAGGCGGAAATAGTGGCTCCCTTTGCGGGCATGGTTGCTGACATTAGCATAACTGAAGGAAAGGAAATATCGACAGCGGCATTAGCCACTCCGGCTATATCACTGGTTGACACCAGTGATATAGAAATGCGTGGCTTTATTGATGAAATAGATATTTCAATGGTGGAACTGAACCAAGAAGCAAATATCCTGTTAGATGCCCTGCCTGACGAAGAAATAAAGGGCAGGGTGGCTTTCATCTCGCCGATAGGTACAAGTCTGGTCGGGGTGGTATCTTACGACACCACCATAACCTTGGAAAATCCCGTCGCAGAACTCAGGGATGGCATGAGTGCCACTGCTGAAGTCATCATCGAGCTTCGTGATGATGTATTGATGATACCAAACAGAGCTATTCGGGGGACCTTGGAAAATCCAACGGTTTTAGTGCTCGTAGATGAACAAGTTGAGGAACGGGAAATTACCTTGGGGCTGAGCGACGGGATAAACACTGAAGTTCTGTCGGGATTGGAGGAAGGGGAACAGGTAGTATTACCTGCTTCTGAGGAGCGACAAGGCGGTTTCTTCATGATGTAGACAATGCTGGAACTTGAAAACATAACTAAAGTGTATAAAGCGGGACAGACCGAAGTTCCTGCTCTGCGGGGGATTAGCTGCCGCATTGAGTCAGGGGAGATGGTATCTATCATAGGGCCTTCGGGCTCGGGGAAGTCCACCCTGATGAATATCATCGGATGCCTTGACAAGCCGACTTCAGGACGATACCGCCTGGATGGGACTGAGGTAAGTGAGCTTAACGATAATCAATTGGCCGAGATAAGAAATAAAAAGATAGGCTTTGTCTTCCAAAGCTTCAACTTGTTGTCCCGGACCACAGCTTTAGCCAATGTGGAACTGCCACTTATTTACAGTGGTGCCAGCAACCGACGGCAAAGAGCGTTACAGGTCCTGGAGTCAGTGGGATTAGCCCATCGAGTCACTCACAGGCCAAGCGAGCTAGCTGGAGGGGAGCAACAAAGGGTGGCTATCGCTCGAGCCTTAGTAAATAATCCCTCTCTTATTTTAGCTGATGAACCCACAGGCAACCTTGACACCCAGACTAGCCAGGAAATCATGCTAATTTTTAAGCAATTGAATGAGCAAGGAATGACCATCGTCCTGGTTACTCATGAACCAGATATTGCCGCTTATACCCAGCGCACCATTAAAATTCGCGATGGCCAGATTGAAGGAAGTGTTCGTTGAGGGTCATGGTGACACTTGAATTTCAAATAGAAGCATCGGAATGAAACTCTGGGATTGTTTCTCTACTGCGCTACGGGCTTTGCTTGGTAACAAGCTAAGGTCAGTTTTGACCATGCTGGGCATCCTGATTGGCGTGGCTGC
>JAUWFX010000107.1 GCA_030606765.1 Dehalococcoidia bacterium | reverse complement strand
TAAACCAAGATGAACTAGGTGAACTTTGTTCCGAGCTCAGGGAGTTATTGGTAAGCCGGGTTAGTGAAAACGGAGGGCATCTAGCATCCAATCTGGGAGCGGTGGAGCTTACTGTTGCCTTGCATCGGGTATTTGATAGCCCGAAAGATAAGATAATCTGGGATGTGGGACACCAAAGTTACGTTCATAAGATGTTAACAGGAAGAAGGGAGCAATTTCACTCCCTTCGCCAATACCAGGGGCTCTCAGGGTTTCCTGATAGAGATGAAAGTCCTCACGATGCTTTCACTACGGGACATGGTGGCACCTCCATTTCAGCGGCTTTGGGCATGGCTCTGACCCGCGACCTTGCTCGCGGTAATCACCACGTGGTAGCTGTCATTGGCGATGGGTGCCTTACCTGTGGCATGACTTACGAAGCGCTGAATCATGCCGGGCATTTGGGCATAAGGCTTATCGTGGTGCTCAATGACAACGGCATGTCCATTTCGCCCACAGTAGGAGCGATAGCCAAGCGGCTAAATGTAGTGCGAACAACCCGTGGTTATATACGGGCTAAGAAACAAACGAGTCGGTTGCTGTCTCTCTTGCCTGGAGGAAAGAGGCTGCAGGGGGCATTGCGCCGTCTTAGGGAAGGGGTAAAAGCGATGGTCATGCCCACCATGATGTGGGAGCAGCTTGGCTTTACTTACCTGGGTCCGATAGATGGTCATAACACTGCTGAATTGGAAACAGCTCTGACTCAAGCCAGGAATTACTACAAGCCGGTCATTGTTCATGTCTTGACTACGAAGGGCAAGGGTTACAAACCAGCCGAGGATAATCCCACTTACTTTCACGGTCTATCCCCTAAAAGCGAGGGCTTGGGCACAATACCTACTTATAGTCAGATATTTGCTCGAACAGTCGGTGGACTGCTTAGGGACAATCCCAGGGTGGTAGTAATAAGCGCTGCCATGGTTGAAGGCAATAGTCTATCCTCTCTGGTCAAGGAGTTTCCTCAACGCATCTACGATGTGGGGATTTCTGAGCAGCATGCGGTTACCTTAGCCGCCGGTCTAGCTATCCAGGGCTTTATACCTATTATAGCTATATATTCCACTTTCTTGCAGCGTGCCTTTGACCAGGTATTGCACGATGTTTGCCTCCCTGATCTGCCTGTCATCTTTGCCCTCGATCGCAGCGGCATTGTCGGAGAGGATGGCAAAACACATCAAGGGATATTCGATTTATCCTATCTTGGCCTGATGCCTAATATGATTGTTTGCGCACCTAAGGACGGGAATGAACTTCAAGACCTGCTCTATACTGCCCTCAATGCAGAGCATCCTATGGCAATTCGTTATCCTCGAGGTCGAGGAACAGGCATTCCCCAGGCCACCGGGCTTCATCAACTTCCTATAGGCAAAGCTGAGATAATAAAGCAAGGTGAAGATGTAGCTATAATCGCCATCGGCTCTACCGTCATGCCTTCTCTGGAAGCAGCGGAACATTTAGCTCTGTGGGGCAATGATGTCATGGTAATTAATGCCCGGTTCGCTAAGCCCTTGGATACAGAGCTTATTTTGGATGTAGCCAACCACACCAAAAAGATGATCATAGTAGAGGAGAATGTTCTTAGCGGCGGCTTTGGTGCCGCGGTGCTGGAGCTGCTGGAAAAGGCTGAAGCCTCAGATGTCAAGGTGAAGCGATTAGGCATTCCTGACGAATTCGTAACCCATGGAAAGCAAGATTTTCTTCGCTCTCTCTACCATCTGGATGCCCTGGGAATAGCTAAGGAATGTGTTGATTTCCTGGCTCACGTCCAAACAAAGGTAGAAGGAGAGCTCCACACCACTATCCTTTAATAAGAGTGTCTGGTCTCATAAATAGGTTTAGTCGTATGGCAACCTTCGCCAGGATTTGTTCTGCGGCTAGGGCGGCGAGTCCTTATTCTCCTGAGTCATTCGCTTGAGCTCATAAAGCTTGGTGATTGCTTCCAGAGGAGACATGGAGTTAATATCAAGCTGGGCAATTTCATCAACCAATAGTGAGTCTTTATGGAAAAGAGGAATCTGGAGCGATGCTTTACGGCGGGGAACTTTGCCTTTTTTAGCAGTGTGGCTTTCCAGCTCAGCTAAGACTTCCTGAGCTCGGACGATTACCGATTTGGGCAGGCCGGCTAGCTGAGCCACATGGATGCCATAGCTCCTGTCAGTGCCCCCAGGGACAATCTTGTGTAGGAAGACAACTTTGTCTCCTTCCTCCGCCACCGCCACGTTAAAGTTTTTCACTCTGGGCAGGATATCAGCCAGGTCCACCAATTCATGATAATGAGTGGCAAAAAGGGTCTTCGCCCCAAGCTCAGGGTGGTTATGGATAAACTCGGCTACTGCCCAGGCAATGGAAAGCCCGTCATAGGTGGAAGTGCCCCGACCAATTTCATCCAGGATGATAAAAGAGCGAGGAGTAGCGTTATTCAGGATATTTGCTGCCTCAGTCATCTCCACCATAAAAGTGGATTGGCCGGCAGCCAAATCCTCCTGGGCGCCAATGCGAGTAAAGATGCGGTCAACAATTCCAATATTAGCTGAATCGGCAGGGACAAAGCTTCCTGTCTGAGCTAAAAGGATGATTAGGACTACCTGCCTGAGATAGGTAGACTTTCCTGACATGTTGGGACCTGTAAGTATGATAAGTTGATTATCCTTATTACATAAATAAGCATCGTTAGGAACGAAATTATCGCTGCCTATGCTCTGTTCCACAATAGAATGGCGCCCTCCCTTAATGTCAATGACATCCTCGTTGGTAAGCGTTGGCTTGATATAGCCATGACGCACTGCTACCTCAGCCAGGCTGGAAAGGGTGTCAATTTGAGCGATGGCTCTGGCGGTGGCCAAAATTTGCCCCCCAACAGCGCTTATCTGCTGGCAAAGTTGCCGGAAAATGGCAGCCTCCAGGTCAGCGATCTTTTCCTGAGCATTGAGAATCAGTGATTCATACTCCTTAAGTTCGGGGGTGAAGAACCTTTCCGCCTCCGCTAAAGTCTGTTTCCGAATATAGTCTGGGGGAACTAAGCTGAGGTTAGCTCGCGATACCTCGATATAATAGCCAAATACCCGGTTGTAGCCTACTTTTAAGGATTTAACCCCTGTGCGCTGTTTTTCCCTTTGCTCCAGGCCAGCCAGATATTGCTTCGCCTGCCGGGAATTGCGGCGAATTTCATCCAGCTCAGGGGAGAAACCTTCCTTTATCACGCCACCTTGCTCCAAATCCCCCGGTTCATCGGCGATAGCCCTGGCGATTAAGTCCGCGATGTCGGGGCATGGCTTAAGTTCGGCGCTTAGCCAATTTATGGCGTCCCCTTCTGCCATCGCCGCTTTTAAGCTCGGCACCTTCTCCAAACTAGACCGGAGCGTTATCAACTCTCGAGGCATGACTCTGCCACTACTCACCCGGTTAACCAGCCTCTCCAGGTCAGCAATATCCGATAAGAGAGAAATGACCTTTTGGCGAGCCAGACTATCGTGATGAAACCAGGCAACCGCCTCTTGTCGCAGATTCAAGATAGCGAGGTCCAGAAGGGGATGCCCCAGCCAATTCTTGAGCAGCCTGCCACCCATGGCTGTCTTGCTCAAGTCAATGACGGAGAGGAGGGAGTATCCAGTTTCTCCCCACCTGCCGCCTTGAAAAAGCTCCAGATTGCGGATGGTCTGGCCATCGAGGGTCATAAAAGAATCTGTAGAGTAGGTAACAACTTTGCTTAGCTGAGGCAGAGTTTCCCGTTGCGTTTCCTTGACATAGTGTATTAATGCGCCTGCAGCCCTTATGGCTAAAGGCAAGCGGGCACAGCCATAGCCTTCCAGGCTAGCCGCGCCGAAATGTTCCAGCAAAGCTTCCTGGGCAACCTCTAAATCAAACCAGTAGTCATCAAGTCGGCTTATGGTGAACGACAATTGAGCATAATCGTCGGCACCTTCGGGAATAAGAACTTCGCTGGGCTGAAGTCGCTCCAATTCAGGCATGACTCTTTCAGCAGAAAGCTGAGTGGTGGCAAACTCGCTCGTGCTTATATCAACGTAGGCGATTCCCGCTTCCTCGCCTTCAACAACCAGGCTGGCGAGATAGTTATTGCTCTTACTCTTAAGCAGATTGGGCTCGACCACCGTCCCCGGCGTCACCACCCGAATGACGTCCCTTTCCACCAGTCCCTTACCCGGCGGGCTAAGTTGCTCGCAAATAGCTACCTTATGACCCCGGTTGATGAGTTTAGCTAGATAGTTATCCAGAGCGTGATGAGGTATCCCTGCCATGGGCACCCTGTGCCCCTTGCCCATCTCCCGGGAGGTCAGGACAATGTCCAGCTCTCGCGAAGCGACTTTGGCATCTTCATCGAAGGTCTCATAGAAGTCGCCTAAGCGGAAGAAAACTATAGCCTCGGGATACTTCTGCTTAACCCTGAGATACTGCTTTCTAAGAGGTGTTATAGTCATCTGTGTTATTTTACTATAAAGACCTCATTGAAACGAATTAACTTGCCTGCTATGATACTTTGCTAAATAATTTACTATGAAAGAACAAATTGGCATTCACGTTGAGGAGAAATTCAGGGGGGTGGTCGACGAGGGTTGGGCGAGGAGGATAGCTCAAACTGTCCTTAAGGCTGAAGGGGTGGTTACTCCTTACGAGGTGAGCCTGGTTTTCACCGATTCTGAGACGGTAAAACAACTTAACCGAGACTACCGGGGCGTGGATGAGCCTACAGATGTGCTTGCCTTCCACATGCTTCCCCAGAAGGAAGTCGATGATTCTTTCATGCTCCCTCCTGATGGGGTAACTCGTCTGGGAGAGGTAATCATCTCTTATCCCCAAGCGGCAAAGCAAGCCAAGAAGCAAGGGCATTCACCCGAAAGAGAACTAGCATTGCTGATTATCCACGGGATACTTCATCTTCTGGGCTACGACCATGAAGAACCCGAGGAAGAAAGCAAGATGAGGGAAAGGGAAAGAAATCTCCTGGAGAGATGCTTGCCCGGGTAGTGATATAATATAAGTGGAGAATGGGGTTGAGGATGCCAAACCGCTCTACTTATTCAGTGACTGGTATTCCAGCGTCATTTAGTGTGAGGCACAAGCGGGACTTTTGAACCGAGGTCTTTGAAGTGCAAAACAGCGCAAAGGAGGTGAAGGATGGCTAAATTCCTAATGCTGACGACTCTCACAGATGAGGGAAGAAAGACTATCACGGAAAATCCCGGAAGGATCAAAGAGGTCAACAAAGAAGTAGAAGCAATGGGGGCGAAGATTCTGGCTCAGTATGCTGTGCTGGGTCCGTACGATTTCGTAAACATTATAGAAGCTCCCAGTAATGAAGTAATATCCAAGGTGGCGGTAAATCTGGGGGCAAGGGGTACGCTTCAAACCATGACCATGGCCGCTATGGATGTTGACGCTTTCGTTGGCAGTCTCAAGAAATAGAGATAACCCTCGGCTGCCCGCTTGTGCCATCAACTTTTAAGGCCGATTGGAATTTGGCATTAAAGCGCTAATTACAAAAATGCAAAACTGCTCAGTGCTCTGGATTTAGGGTTTAGAGATAGTTGAGAACTATGGTTTGTGTGCTGCTGGGCAGAGACGATGAAGTAATCGAGAGCTTTGGCCTTGCTTCTAGCTCCCGAATTCTCATTTTATCTAGGAATTTGTCCACAGGACTGAGATCGCCAGTGAATGCCTCTGTCTTATAGTGCATGGGGATGACAATAGGAGGCTCTAATTGCCTTACTATTTCCACAGCCGTGTCAATGGGCATAGTAGATGCCTCGCCGACGGGCAAAAATAGTATATCAATATCTCCTATTTCTTCTATCAAATATGCGGCCAGAGGATGCCCCAAATCACCTAAATGACATAAAGTTATACCATCCATCTCGATAATATAAATGGTATTCTTGCCCCGTAAATCCCCCTTCCTATTATCATGGAAAGTGGCGACGCCTGTAATAAAAATCCCCCCTATTTCATATTCTCCCGGGCTTTTTATTCGTTTAGGCTCATTGGCGACGCCTTCGATGTAGTTATGACCAGGGTGGAAATGGCTCAATGTCACTATATCCGCCTCAGGTTCACCCAGACGGTAGCCTAAGTCAGGATGATATGGATCTGTGATGATGGTTTTTTCTTTCCCTCTAATCAGAAAGCAGGAATGTCCTAGCCAGGTAATCTCCATCAGCGTCTAAAGAATAACCCTTTTCTTTAGCTTTGTCCACAGCAAGACGACTCTATTAACCAGAAAATGCATCAGCTTTGCGGGTGTGATTATCTTTTTCTATAGGGCTTATCAGAAGCGTCATCCCCTCTATGCCCACAATGGCAATTTCCTCGCCGGCATCTATAGTTGAACTAGACGAAGCTTGCCACAGTTCACCGTTAACCCGAACATAACCTTTAGGGGAAATGGGA
>JAUWFX010000160.1 GCA_030606765.1 Dehalococcoidia bacterium | reverse complement strand
TTCCATAACTACACACAATTTCGGCAGCGTGGACTCAATAGGCATTGTCATATACTGTGCCGGTTCAAGAAGGCTATCAGTACCCCAAGCGAGATTTTTGTTTCACGGCGTTAGTGCGCAGTTTAGGGGGGAGCAGAATTTGGAGGAGAAACTGCTGGAGGAAAGGTTAAAGGGATTGAGAATTGATATGGAGAATATTGCCAAGGTAATCGCAGCTAATACAGGTAAAAACGCCAAAGATATTACCGATGCCATGATTGAGAGGACAACTTTGAATCCAGAGGAGGCGCAGTCCTGGGGCCTGGTGCACGAAATTAAGTCAGAGCTTTTTGAGGCAGGAAGCGAAGTGGTTGCCATACAGTTTCAGCAACAACCACAACCGCCGCGGAAGCCGTAACATTAGTCGAGAAGCGTGTACTTCACTACTCCCTGTTTCAAGCAAAATGATTCGTAGCCTATTGCCTTCAGATTTCGATGCTATACTCAAGGTCATAAATGATGCTGCGCAAGCTTACAAAAGAGTAATCCCGGATGATAGATGGAAGGAACCGTATATGTCGGCCGAGGAATTAAAAGAGGAAATTGAAGCTGGCGTACGATTCTTTGGGTGGGTGGAAGACGGGCATTTGCTCGGAGTGGCAGGAATTCAAGCTCTCAAAGATACCACATTGATCAGGCATGCTTATGTGCTTCCAGGATGCCAGAGAGGGGGAATTGGCACGAGGCTACTTGAATATCTCATGGGCCTGGCTGAGACTCCGGAAATTCTGGTAGGGACCTGGGCTGATGCCACCTGGGCTATTCGATTCTACGAGAAACATGATTTCAAACTGGTGTCGTCCAGGGAAAAGAATAAGCTCTTGCGGACATATTGGAACATCCCCGAGAGGCAGATTGAAACCTCAGTTGTGCTGAAGACAATCTTCTTTTTCTGATTAATGGCATGACCTCCCAATTTGCAATGGTTCGTACTTGTCCGACACATTAGCGATACCTCGGTTGCTCTTCATCGCAAAGCAATCGTATTTTGATACTCCCCGCAGCCACCATAGCTGGAGGCTTGTCATATACCTCTTACTGCGATATACTTTATCACGATATAGTTTCACAATGATTTTCCGAAGGCAGAGATGAGTGTTAAAGAAGCTCTAGAAAATACTGCTAGGGAAATACCACATAAAGAAGCCATTGTTCTTGGTGCCCAGAGGGTTACTTATGGGGAGCTGGATGAAGCTTCTAACAAAGTAGCCGATGCTCTCCTGGAGCTGGGGATGAAAAGAGGTGGCCATGTGGCTATCTTGATGTGCCAGAGCCCTGAGTGGGCTATCAATTATTTTGGGGTGATTAAAGGTGGGGGTGTAGCTGTGCTGCTCAACGATGCGCTTAAGGCTCCTGAACTTGATCCTTTGCTGCGAGACTCCGACTCAGAAATTCTGATAACTGAGAAGAAATTTTCTCAGATGCTGTCCTCAGTTTTGCCTCACATTCCTTCGCTAAAACACGTAATCGAGGTCGATGCGGATTCTTACATCAAGATGGTAGCCAACAGTTCTTCCAAATCGCCGACTATCGAACTGAAGGACGAGGATGAAGCTACTATATTTTGCACCCCTGGAGTTCTGGGAAAGCAAAAAGGCGTGGTACATACGCATGCTTCCATTATGGGAACTCCCCCCATAATTTCCGCAAGCATACAGCGGAGGAGAGAAGATGTCATCATAGACCTCGTTCCTTTTTCCTATCTTTTTGGCTTATTCGAAGTTCTTTTTGGTTCGATTATCACAGGCTCTACCATCGTGCTTATCCCTAATTTCACTCCCAGGGCTTTCCTGGAAGCTGTGGAGAAAGAGAGGGGGAGCATTATCTTTGGAGTTCCTGCTATGTACAATACCCTGGTTATGGTACGTGACGAGATTTTGGAAAGATATGACCTGAGTTCACTGCGATCGGCTGTTACCGCCGGGGCAAAGTCCTTCCCGGAACAAATGAAAGCGTTGGAGGACAAATTTAGTTTGTTCCTTTATGAGATATATGGTCTTACGGAAATTTCAGCCGTTTCCATAAACACTTTTAACAGCCGCAAAGCGGGAACTATCGGCAAGCCAATTTGCGGCATTAGGATAATAGATGACAGTGGCAAGGAAGTTCCCCGGGGCGAAATAGGAGAGGCTGTGTTCAATGCCCCATGGGTGATGAAGGGATACTATAAAGCGCCTGAAGTCACGGTTCAAGTCCTTAAGGATGGCTGGTTTTATACAGGAGATTTAGTCAGGATGGATGAAGAGGGCTACCTGGAGTACATAGAGAAGAAATCGTTCATAATAGTCGCGTCTTCTGGACTTAAGATCAGTCCATCGGAAGTTGAATTCGTGCTGCTGAGCCACCCCAGCGTAGCTGAGGCAGTTTATGTAGGTATTGACGATGGTTGTGGGGGACAGATAACCACGGCTTTCGTAGTGCTTAAAGAAGGGCAACATGCCACGGTAAAAGAGCTATCCGACCTTTGTTCCCAAAAGCTGGCTGATTTTAAGCTTCCTAAGAGAATTGAATTTGTAGACAACATACCTAAAACTAGCTCAGGGAAAGTGGATAGAAAGCAGCTCAAAGAAAGAGAATTACCCCAGAACTAATTGAAATAGCATCTATTAGCTTTGTATATCTTCCTCTCAAAATCAACATCAACTGCGCTAGTTGACATCCCAATTACCTTGTGTTAAATTAGTAAGTTGGAGTCTACTAGAAGGTAAAACGTAGAGAGTTATAAAAGCCGGCTGGCTGAAGCCGAGCAGATTTTCCTAGAGTAGACGGCATATAACCAGACGGCTTTTTGATTGCCTAAAATAGGGGA
>JAUWFX010000020.1 GCA_030606765.1 Dehalococcoidia bacterium | reverse complement strand
TTGAACACTGGTCTTCCATGTACCAGATTGGTCACTGCGCTTTCCACCTTCTTCATGTTCATCGTGTAAGGAATATCAGGCACCTCGATGATTCTCGCCGGAACGTGTCTCGGAGAAGCTCTCTCGCGGAGCCTTCTCCTGACCTTATTCTGCAGCTCTTCCGTCAACTGAAAGCCGTCAGCGAGCTTGACAAAAAGGAGAACGCGCTGGTCTCCTTCCCGGATTTGCCCTATCGCCAGACTATCCACAACCTCCGACAACCCTTCCACCACATTGTATATCTCAGCAGTACCGATGCGAACGCCAGACGGTTTCAGTACCGAGTCAGACCGACCGTAGAAAGTCGCCCCGCCGGTATCACTGTGCATCACGATGTAGTCCCCGTGACGCCACACGCCCGGGTAAACATCAGAATAGGCCTCTCTGTATTTCCTGTTGTCCGGGTCGTTCCAGAAATATAGCGGCATAGGCGGGGCTGCCGCCTCACACACCAATTCCCCCTGTCGGTCGTATACCGGGTAGCCATTTTCATCATATGCCTTCACCTTCATCCCCAGGCCGGGCCCTTGCAGTTCGCCGGCGTATACCGGTTGAATCGGACTGCCGGTGAAGAAGCAGCCGTTGATGTCGGTACCACCAGCACTGGAGTTGAAATGCAGATCTTTCTTCATCTCCCGATACACATACTCAAACCCTTCGGCCGAGAGAGGCGAACCCGTCTGCCAGATCTGTTTCAACAATGACAGGTCGTAATCCTGGGCCGGCTTGAAACCTTCACTCCTGAGATAGTTGATATAGCTGGCGCTGCAACCGAACATAGTTACCTTTTCATCTTGAATCAACTCCCAAACGGCCCCCGGCCCGGGATAGGCCGGATTACCGTCATACAAGATTATGGCGTTACCTGTGGCCAAAGAAGTTAGCATCCAGTTCCACATCATCCAGCTACAGGTCGTGATAAAAAAGTGAACATCATCTCGCTTCAAATCGGCGTGGATTATCAACTCCTTCAGTTGATTGACCAGAATTCCAGCTGCTCCTTGAACCAGGCACTTTGGCTTGCCCGTTGTTCCTGAAGAAAACATGATAAACACGGGATGGTCTGCGGGCAGCTGTTCAAATTGGATTTCAGGCGTCCCTCCTGACAGGAAGTCGACATAATGCACAGAGTCGCGAACATGGCTGATGTCGGGTCTCTCCTCCTTGTAACCAGCCACTACGACCTTCTCAATAGAAGGTATCACGTCTGCGATTTCGGCAGCGCTGGCAAGGGAGTTGAAAGGCTTCCCTTTATAGAAATAGCCGTCGACGGTGAACAGTACCCTCGGTTCGATCTGACCGAAGCGCTCAATGGCGGCTGCGGCACCGATGTCCGTGGCACAGGAAGACCAGACAGCACCAATGCTGGTACTGGCAAGCATGGCCACAGCCGTCTCTATGATGTTGGGCATGTAGGCAGCCACCCGGTCGCCGGGCTTGAGCCCCACATCCCGCAGAGATCGTGCAAGCTGCGCTACAGACTCGTACAGCTCAGCATAACTCATCCTGGCAGTTCTCTGGGTCTCGCCCCTGAATACGAAGGCGGTTTGCTCATCCCGGTATCGCAGGAGATTCTCAGCAAAATTCAGTTTCGCGCCGATGAACCATCTTGCTCCCGGCATCCTTGTCACATCGTCAACAACCACTTCATACCGTCGAGAAGCCTTCACCCCGACGAAATCCCACACCGCGGCCCAGAACTGCGGTATATTGGCTACGGACCAGTCATAGAGCTCACCATAAGAAGAGAATCCCGCCCCGTGCCGCTCATTGACCAGAGCCATGAACCTGGTCATGGCGGCGTTCTTCTTCCGCTCCTCTGATGGCTGCCAGAGAGGCACCTTCATGGTGTTCTTACGCCTGAATCGGCCGGAAGTAGTTTATATCCAGTATTGAACCCGTTCGCTCCGCCTTTGGTTTGAGCATCATCTCAACCGCCATACCAATAGTTACCTTGTCAGGTTCAACTTCACCCAAGCGGTGAACGAGGCCGCCATAAACACCCTCGAACTTGACCAGAGCTACAGCTATTGGCTCCTCTAACCTGTTGCCATCTAAGTCAGCATGAGCGACAGTGAAAGTATGCACTACGCCACGGTTAGGTATTTCCAGCCATTCCGCTAACTCGCCAAAACAACGCTCACAGTAAATACGGGGCGGGACGTAGACCAGGTTACACGCCGCGCATTTCGCCCCCATAATGCGACCTTTGTCTTTGATATCCCGGAAAAACCTCTCCCCCGCAATGCCGAAAGTATACTGGCCGTACACCGGAATATCGCCGTGCCATGGCTTGGTTTGGGCAACTTGAGTAACCTTATCTAATGGCATTTCAACCTCCTAAATCGGCTTCCAGTATGCAATGTCAGTGATGGCTCCCTCGCGCTCCGGCTCCGGTTTCCATACTGCCCTAACCCTCATCCCAATCTTTACTTCCCACGGGTCGGCTTCACTTATCAGGTGCATAATGGCCACACCATGAGAACCATCGATTTCAATCAGGGCCGGAATTAGCGGTTCTTTCAATCGTTCAGCCGCAGTACCGGTGTAAGCAACAGAGAAAGTGTTGACGGTTCCGGTATCCTCAAGATAAACCCATTCGTCTACCGTTCGAAAGCACCACTCGCAGAAGACTCGGGCAGGCAGCAACACCCGACGACACTTGGCACACCTTGTGCCCATGATCCTACCCTTCTTCAGTTCGGCGAAGTACTTGCCATAGCCAATTCCGCTATCCCAGGCATATTTAAGGTTGGGTTGCCATTCAGTGACGAGGATTCTCTTCTCTTTTATGTCCTTTTCACCCAGGGGAGTCCCTGGCCAAACCCTGACCTTCTCACTCATAGTGCCTCCTTATACACCTAATACGATAACCGTGCCCACCTGCATTTCGTCCCCCCAGGCTTGAGCTACTCCCTTCCTCGGTTTTCCCGGTACCTGCCTCTTGCCAGCTTCACCCCGCAACTGCCAGAAGATCTCTGCCACCTTCATCGTTCCGGTGGCCGCAATAGCATTACCTACCCCCAGTGCACCTCCCGAGGGACACCATGGCTGACGGCCTGTTCTCTGTGTCTCACCATTAACCAGAAGCTTCACCGCTTCGCCTTTGTCGCAAAGAAGCAGTCCCTCCGCATGATGAAGCTCCTTGTAACTAAAGGGGTCATAGGGTTCGGCAATGTCTATTTCCGCACGAGGATCCTTGATCCCAGCCATGTCGTAAGCCATACGAGCCGCATATTCCACGTATTTAGGATAATAGAGGTCTCTCTGCCCGATATACATGGTGTCTAGGCACCATCCCACTCCCTCAACCCAGACCGGTTTGTCTGTAATCCTCTTAGCAACCTCTTCAGAGGCAAAAACCAGAGCCACAGCCCCGTCACTCGTAGGGCTGACATCAAGTCTCTTCACCGGCCACGCCATTATCTCCGAGTTCATGACATCGTCGACAGTAATCTCTGCCGGCAGTTGAGCACAGGGATGGTCAAGAGCATTCCTCTTGTTTTTGACAGAGACCTGAGCTATTTCCCGCTCAGTAATGCCATGGGCAGTCATATAACGGTTCATTTCCCAGGCAAAAAACCAGAGAAGGCTTGTTCCCAGAGGGCTCTCGGTAAACTGGTCCCAACAGGTAACAAACGCTCCTTGAGGATGGGGTAGGCACGAAGACATCTTTTCTTCGGCTACAACCAAACAGACATCAAAAAGCCCAGAAGCCACATGGTACCAAGCCTGATCAGCGACAAAGACACCGGTACCGCCACCAAGAAACCCTCTCACGTAAGGCTTGCGCCAAGCACCGGCACCATCACTAAGATATTCGGCTTTCATATGAATCATGTCAAAGGCATCAGGAGCCGTGCCCATGACCACGCAGTCCACATCCTTCAGAGTCAATTCACAAGAATCCAGGGCCATTCGGGCTGCTTCCCAGGCAAGTTCCTTCCCTGTTTCCTGTGCCCGGCGCATGAATTTGGTCATGCCAGCGCCAACAACAGCAACCTTGCGCATTTTCCCTCCTTTTACTCCTTACTTAGAATCGCTACTGCTCCACTATTGGCCGGTATACCCCGCCACGATTGAGCCAGGCCAACTTTGACATTGGGCAACTGCCTCTTTCCCGCTTCGCCTCGAAGCTGAAGCACCACTTCCAAAACCTTCTGTAAGCCGGTAGCTTCGTCCAGCCGGCCGACCCCAAGGCTGCCTCCCGAAACGTTGACCGGAAATCCCCCTTCCCTTTGAGTAGCCCCTTCTTCCGTCATGAACCCAGCCTGCCCCGAGCGGCACAGTTTCAGAGCTTCCAGATGTTGAAGCTCTTTATAGGAAAAGCTATCATCCACCTCAGCGAAATCCACCTCTTTTCCCGGATGCTTTATTCCGGCCAATCTGTACGCCATCTCACCGGCTAACCGGGCGTAGACTGCTTCGCCCCACTCCCTTGTCTCAAGACTCGGTGCATCGGAACACCAGCCAACGCCTGTTACCCATATCGGCTTATGGCACAAGATCCTAGCCTTCTCCTCGCAAGCCAGCACCATAACAATGCCGCCATCAGCCGGAGAACTCATATCCAGACGACTCAAGGGCCAGAACATCATCTCCGAGTTAAGAACATCGTCTACGCTTATGTGATCACCATAGGCGGCTTCGGGATTAAGCAAGGCATTTGCCTTGTTCTTGACTGAGACTAAAGCGCATTGCTCCTTGGTCACCCCTCTCTCATGCATATAGCGGGACATCTCCATGCCGGCAATGAAGTAAGGATTGTAACTAAGTGGCTTGTTATAAACCGGGTCCATGGCATGGGCAGCCAGGTAGTTGGGGGTCAGCATGTTTGAGGCTTTGCTGTGAGATTCCACCGCCATAACATCCACCAGACCTGTGTTTATCAGCATATACGCATCAGCCAAACCGTAGAGACTCTCAGCGGGAATGGTATGAATGCGCTTAAGGACAGCGCCTATGTTGTCTGGTGTGTGGATATTGAAGATGCTCCTTCCATGGGTGAAGTCCTCTTCGCATGTCACAAAAGCGTCAATGTCATGGCGAGGACAGACACCAGCATCTTCATAAGCCTTTTGCGCTGCTTCAAACATCATCTCCTTGAAGGACAAATCTGGTGATATCGGCCGGAACGGGGTATACCCTACTCCAATGACGGCTACCCTGCGTTGCATAGTCTTACGACCTCCTTTCTAATGATAGGCACTATGATATTCTCATTTCCCGTTCAATTGTGGCATTTTGGAGGCCTGTCGCCTCCTAGCCGTTTCTGGTTCCCTAATCTGTCAGGCTTCTGCATGGCCCCAGCCGGATGACCCGGTTGCCCAACAAGCCGGGCAACATACCGCTCACAAGTATGGCATAGTTAACTCCTCCCTGACAAGAGGCTAACCAAGACGAACAGTGCTCAGTAGTTCTCACTTGGCAGCGGTAATGCTCGGCAATTGCGATTCTATCGGAGCGAGACGGTTGCAAGCACTCCTGTTCCATCCCAGCTATCACAGGGTTGGGAAATGGGGTATCATAGAAAATGAGGGACGAAGGAAACGAGGTAAAGCCTTGAGAAACAGCGAAGTGGCCAAGGTATTTCAGGATATCGCTGACCTTCTCGAGCTTAAGGGCGAGAATGTCTTTAAGATACGCGCCTACCAGAGGGCAGCCAGGGCTATCGAGCATTACCCCGAAGAGCTGAAGACTATGATTCAAGAAGGGGAGGGATTACAGAGCATTCCCGGGGTGGGGGAAGCCATAGCCAGGAAGACCACCGAGCTGGTGACCACCGGGAGGCTGGCATATTATGAGAATCTGAAGGCCGAGTTTCCCCAAGGAATGATGAACCTGCTGGCCATACCGGGGGTTGGTCCTAAGACGGCTAACAAGCTCTCCAGCCAATTGGGGATAAGCTCGGTAGACGAACTGGAGCGAGCAATCAATGACGGGCGGGCGGCCAAACCCTTCCGCCTTGGCGATAAGACTGCCGAGAATATCCTTCAGCAAATCCAAGCGTTGCGCCGCAAAGACCAGCGCATCCCAATCGGCGAAGCTTTGCCCGTTGTCGAGGAAATCATAGCTGCCCTCGGCTCTATCCGCGGCGCGAGAAATCTCACCGCTGCGGGTAGCTTACGGCGCTTCCGGGAAACACTGGGTGATATTGACCTCACGGCCACTGCCGATAACCCCAGGGAAGTCATAGACGGTTTTGTTGCTCTGCCTCAGGTGGGACAGGTGCTGGCTCAAGAGGCAATCAAGGCAAGTGCTATTGTCAGAGGCGGACTGCAGGTTGACTTAAGGATGGCGGAGCACGATTCCTTTGGTTCCTTGCTCCAGTATTCTACCGGGAGCAAACAGCATAACATCTCCCTGCGAGAAAGGGGGCGTAGGCAGGGGTTAAAGCTAAGTGAATATGGGATAGCCGTTATAGCAACAGACAAGCTGGAGAAATTCTCTACGGAGGAGGAATTCTATCATCGGCTTGGGCTTCAGTATATTCCAGCAGAACTCAGAGAAGCTCAGGGTGAAATAGAAAAGGCTGAGCAGGGAGCTATACCAAAGCTCGTGGAGTTGTCCGACATAAAGGGAGACCTTCACTCCCATACCGAATGGAGCGACGGACATGATTCCGTGGAGGAACTGGCTCTGGCTGCCAGAGACATGGGCCATCAATATATCGCAATCACGGAGCATTCGGGAGGACGTGGTATTGCTCACGGTCTCGATGTGGAGAGGCTGAGAAGGCAACTTGCTGAGATCAGAGCTCTGAACGAGCGTCTGACGGGAATTCATGTGCTCACTGGCATTGAGGTCGATATTCGGGCGGATGGTACCTTAGACTTTCCACATGAAATTCTATCTGAATTGGACATAGTGATTGCTGCCGTGCACTCCGCTATGCACCAAAGCCAGGAGAAGATGACCCGGAGGCTGTTAGATGCCATAGAAGACCCTGATGTTGACGTGCTTGCCCACCCTACCTGTCGCCTTATAGGAGAGCGTGAGCCTGTAGCCGTAGACTTGGAAACCATCCTCCGGGCGGCAGCCAAGAATGACAAGATTGTGGAGATAAACGCCACGCCCAACCGCCTCGATTTAAGCGATATCAACGCCTTTCGCGCCAGAGATTTGGGAGTGAAGCTCGCCATCAGTACGGATGCTCATAGCATTGCACATCTGGGCTTCATGCGATTCGGGGTTGGCGTTGCCCGACGGGCTTGGTGTGAGCCGCACCACATCCTGAATACTTTGCCCCTGGCAGAATTGCTTGCCGTTCTTAGCAGGAATGGATGATTAGCACTGTGACCTTTCTGACCCAGATGGCACTTCGCCCCTCATCGCGGAACGCCGTCATTGTTTGATTTGCTGCATGGCTGACATCAAAGACAATCTAAGTTCACGCTGGTTCTGCGGCGGCACCAGTGCCCCTTTTCTTAACTCCAGTTTCAACGCCCCCGTAGGGCAGACCGATATGCAGAGCCCACACCCAATGCAGCGCTCGGCCTTTCGAACCACCGAATCTCCGTTAAGGGAGAGAGCCTCCATCTGGCATCTTTCGACGCATGAGCCACATCCGTTACACTCATGCTCATCTACCATCATGATGAAGCTGGAGACTGCTCCCATGGGAATTATACCGCTCTTTATGCTCCGGATGATGCCGCAGTGACATGCGCAGCAGTTACAGATAAAACTGACGTAGCCGCCGGTATTACTGGAGCAATGTATGAGCCCCGCCTCCTCAGACCGGTCCAGAACCTGTCTTGCCTCTTCCTTCGATATCAGTCTGCCAAAGCCGCGCTCAGCCACATATTTGGCTTGCGGTCCGAAGGTCATACATACATCCTTGGGCTTGTCACACGGATTCTGCAATAGCTCACCATGATGACGGCAATAACAAACACTAACGCCGATATATTCAGCCTGGTCGATATACATCGAAACCCTGTCATATGGATGTATTGTAACGTCAGTGGGAATCTCTTGCTCTACAGTTATAACTCTGGCAAAAGGGAATCCAGCATTGCCTCCAGGAGCAGGTCTCACCTGTTTCTTCATCATCTCACCGGCCACGGCGAAATAATCATCAAACAGGCGAGCCAGCTTCCTGGCACGTTCACTAACCTCTCCCTTCATGAATTGCATCTCAAAGATACCAGGGAGAATCAGCATCAGCGTGTAAACCCTTGCGCCATCCTTCTCCGTAGTAAAAACAATCCCTTTGTCGGCCAGAGCCTCGAAGATGTTCTCTACCTCCTCAGTATCACTGCCAGCAATCTCCCTGGCAAATGCCTCTACAGTAACCGGGCCGAGGGGCATCTTAGCTGCCAGTTCAGCCTCTTCGGGGGTAAAGAGTTCCTGCAGCAGAGCGAAGAACTCCTTGCACTTCAACACAGGGAGCGTTCCACCTCTCAGACTCAAGGCATCAGCTAACTCTTCATAGGCAGGTTCGGCCATAGGTTCAACCTCCTTTCGCTGTATCACTCAACCTCGATGTCTCTCACTCGAAGTTCTGTGCCACTAACGATTTGAATACCTTGTCCCTGGCATCCAGGACAGATATAACTATAGTCTTTCACAGCAAAGTCCTCTTCGCACGTTCTGCATCTAGCCATTAGCGGCGTAGTCTCCAGGCTCAGATGCGCTCCGCTGGCAAGGGTATTCTCCGACATGAGGCCAAAACAGAGAATGAGTTGCGCCGGGATGATTCCCCTTAGCTCACCTGCCAACACATTAACCCTGATGATTCTTCTGGCGTTCTCCTTCTCGGCTGCCGCAACAGCAATATCGACGATACTCCGGGCGATTGCCACCTCATGCACGTGACTTAGCCCCGAATTTCTTCTGGTAGCACCGAGAAAGCCACGCCGTCCACTCAGAGATTCCCTCCCCCGTGATGCACGATATATCCAGAATCTCAATATCCGGATGGACCTTCCTGGCGTTTGCCTTCGCCTCTTCCAGATTAAAACTCGTGTATCTCAGCAGATCAATCTTGTTAATCAAGAGCAGCGACGACTCCCTGAACATAAGCGGGTATTTAAGAGGCTTTTCATCACCTTCGGTCACGCTGAGGATCATGATCTTGAAATCCTCCCCCACCTTGAATTCGGCAGGGCACACGAGGTTACCTACGTTTTCGATAACGAGTACATCAATATTCGTCAGATCGACGTGGGGCAGCGCGGAGGCAATCATGTTGGCGTCAAGATGACAGGCGCTGCCTGTGTTCAACTGCACCACGGGAAGATCGTACTTCTCCAGTCTCTCTTTATCTCGCGCGGTCTCAATGTCGCCCACAATCACCCCAAGGCGTAGCTTGCCCTTCAGTGCCTCAGCAGTCTTCTCCAGCAAGATGGTCTTGCCTGATCCTGGCGAACTCATCAGATTGAGCACCAGATTCCTGTGTCCGTCAAAGACCTGCCTGTTCACGGCCGCGATACGGTCATTTGCCTCAAGTATGTCAGTCATTACGTTGATTTTCATGCCCGAAACCCCCCTGTATAGCTGTTCTTCGAAATCTGGCCATCCCAGTCTAGCACTTACCGCTTTACACATGCAAAACGGGTATCAAGGCAGCAGCAATACAGTATGGCGACAGCTTCGAGAAGCTCATCAGAAGTATGAGTGAGGGCACGAAATGGAGGCCGCGGGCTACTGCTGCCAATTGAGTTGCAGGACGCAGGACATCCCGGAAGGCATCAAGTCCTTCTTTGAAAAGAGGAACCCTCGCTGGGAGGGCAGATAGCCTATCAGGCGGCGCGTTTGCCTGCCTCGGTCAGATCAGACCACCCCAATGCGCCACAAAGCAGCGCCATGCTTTGGCTTCAGTTCTGGTGCCGAGACGGAGGATCCTCTTGAAAGCCCTCGACGTTTCAGCGAAAAGAGAGCCTGTTGCTAGGGAGAAACAGAACACCTACGCTTGCGTGAACGTGCTCGATTGATCGCTTCGGTGCTATAATCAAAGCAAATACATCAGAGGGAGGAAACACGATGTTTAAGACACGCATAACCGACCTTTTCCGTATAGAGTATCCTATCATCCAGGGCGGCATGATGTGGATTTCCCGGGCAGCACTGGTAGCCGCAGTGTCCAACGCTGGCGGTCTAGGCATTCTCACAGCATTCACATTCCCAGACCTCAAGGACCTAGTCGCTGAAATCAAAAGAACCAGAGAGCTCACAGACAAGCCATTCGGAGTGAATATAACCCTGTTGCCCACTCTTCGCCCTGTCGATATCGACGCCTATGTAGATACGATTATCAACTCCGGAGTAAGGATTGTCGAAACAGCGGGCAGAAGCCCAGAGCCATATATGGAACGTCTTAAGGCGGCCGACGTAAAGGTGATACACAAGTGCACCGCCGTCCGCTTCGCTCGCACCGCTCAGCGAATAGGCTGTGACGCGGTTAGCATTGATGGTTTTGAGTGCGCCGGACACCCCGGCGAGGAGGATGTTACATCCCTTGTCCTGATTCCGTTGACGGCCGACGCTGTGGGAATTCCTATTATTGCCTCTGGAGGCTTTGGCGACGGGCGCGGTCTTGTGGCCGCCCTGGCACTGGGAGCCGAAGCAGTCAATATGGGTACCCGCTTCATGGCAACCAAGGAGGCGCCAGGACATGCCAGAGTGAAGGAATTGCTAATCGCGGCATCGGAACGCGACACAACCCTGCTCCTGCGCTCTTTCCGCAACACGATGAGAGTATTGAGAACCCCAACAGCTGAAAAGGTGCTCGAGTTGGAAAAGCAAGGTGCCGATATACATCAACTGGAAGCGCTCATCAGCGGTAGAGCAGGTCTGGGATTGATTGAATCAGGTGATGTTGATAACGGCTTGCTTAGCGTGGGGCAGGTAGTTGGCCTTGTTCATGACATTCCGACAGTCAAGGAATTGATAGACAGGATAGTCAAGGAGGCTAAGGGGGTTGCCTCCGACCTGGCAGGTGCAAGCATTTTCAGGCCGGCGCGCAGGCTGACCGATGTCAGCGAATGAGCAATGAATGCTACAGCCTGTAGAAAGACGGGAACCATTGGCCATCACGTGAGAGCCCCCCAGCAATGTATATGTTCACCTGATATACCGTGTGAACAGACAGGCTAGGTGTCTCTGGCGGGCACCTCAAAGGTGCCTCGCCTATAGGATCAGGTTCTGCAGGCTGCCCATTATTAGCACTGCTGCTATCATTATCCCAACAGCTTTAAGCACGTCCCTTGGCCCCAGCTCTCGCGCCAGTATCACAAAGGTGGCGACGCAGGGGAAAAACATAGCCAGAACCGTGCTGCTGATAACCAGTTGCTTAGCAGTTAGTGCTATGGGAGCTAGCATGCCCATGGCCACATCCTTACGAAGAACGCCAAGGACCAGGGGTGCAATTGTCTCCTTAGGCAACCCCCACAGCCCGGTCAATATCGGGGCGGCAATATCGGCAATGGCATTGAAAACTCCTAAAGTGTATAGGATGTTCACCACTAACACGGTGCCGAGGACTATGGGCAGGGCTTCTTTCATAAAGCCGGAGACCCGCAGCCACAGTTTCTCACCAATGACGCGCCACGGCGGCAAGCGATAGGGGGGAATCTCGATCAGAAGTTCCGGGTTGAATCCCTTGACAGCACGATTAAGGATTAGCCCTATGATAACCCAGGATATAAACAGGCTCCCGTAAACCATGGCTACGTATGCCACGCCTTGCCGTCCCACCACCCCTACTATCATAGCCTGCAGGGCAGCACAGGGAATGCCAATAGAAATCAAGGTCGCCGCAATGAACCTCTGTTTACGGCTCTCCAAAATGCGGGTTGCCATAATGCCAGGCACATTGCACCCGAGGCCCAGAATGGTGGGGATGATGGCATAACCGTGTAGCCCAAGTCGGTGCATCATTCTATCCATCAATACCGCGAGGCGCGGCAGGTAACCAACATCTTCCAGTATTCCTAATGCCAGGTAAAAAGAGACGATATACGGCAACACCGCAGCGAGGGGAACGTAAAGTCCAGTGCTAAGCAAACCGAAGGACTGAAAATAGTCAATTTCTCCCCCAATAAGGTTACCTATCAAGACGTTGTGCCAGAAACCCCCTGCCCCTAAAGCAAGGCTCAGTTTGGCTAGCAACGGTGTCCACAGCCATTCAAAGAGAGGCCCAGCTACATAGTTAATTATTCCTTCGCCAATGAATCGGACAAACCAGAAGGTGGCAAAAAGGACCAGCAGGGCAATAATTATCCCGCCTACCCGATGACTACTGACATCTTCCAAATTCTCATACCAGCGATGGTGGCGATGGCTTAACGATTGCACCTGGCTCACGATGTCACCCACTCTCGCCCACCGCTCATCACTATTAGAATAGGTACGAGCGTTTTTGGACACTTTTGCCTCGGGAAGGCGCCTGACTAATTCCTTTACTCCCTGTCCGGTAACGCCTACTGTGGGTACGACTGGAACTCCGAGTAGTTCCTCCAGCTTGGCAACATCAATATTTATACCTCGATGCTGAGTATCATCCCACATGTTGAGGGCAACTATTACTGGAGTCTGCCTCTCCAGCAACTGCAAGGTCAGATTGAGATTTCTCTCCAAATTGGTGGCGTCAACAACATTTATGACCACGTCTCCATCTTTGAGCATCTCCACAGCTACTTCTTCCGCCTTAGAACTTGGTTCAAGGGTATAGTTGCCGGGGACATCGATAAGTTCAGCCCGCTCCTCCCCCAGATTCAGATAACCTTTGGTGAACCCCACGGTGGTGCCGGGGTAGTTGGAAGCGATAATGTGTGTACCGGTCAGTCGAGAAAAAAGGGCGCTTTTGCCCACATTGGGATTACCTACAAGCAGGATACGCATCATCTTAGGAAGCTCGAGGTAGATATTTATCTACCTCGACTATTATTTTCCTGGCCATGCCAAAACCAACAGCCACCTGGGCATTATCCACCCTGAGAATAATCGGGCCGCGAAATAGCGTAGAACTCAGCTTGGTCACCTTCTTCCCTGGTCTGATACCCAAAGCATCCAGACGCCGAATTAAGCCATGTCCTCCCAGAACCCCAACCACAGTGCCTGTCTGCCCGGTCCTCATCTCGGCCAGGGTCAATTGTTCATTTTGATACGTGGTCATAACTTATCCCCTATCCTTGATAAGTTAGCCAAGGCTAACTTATCAAGTTCAAAAAAATTTGCTGTTTTTATTTCCTTTTCTTCACACTTCTCTTCGAGCAATCTTGAGGGAGCTCCCCATGCTCTAAATAATATTCATACCTGCTGGGGAAATTAGCCCCTCCCAGTGGACAGGCCTCTATAAACTTCACAAACTTTGCCAGTCTCTCCATACTCAAGGGGCTAATGATGTGCTCAATCTTGCAGGCATCTTCTTCCGCAGTTTCTCGGTTAATGCCCAGAGCTTGCGCAAAAAAACGGGTCAACGCCTCATGGCGGTAAATCACATCGCGGGCAACCTTATCACCTTCGGGAGTGAGCTTTATGTGGCCATATCTCTCATGCTCCACAAGCTCCTGTCCTGAGAGTTTTTTTAAGGCGGAGGTAACACTGGGCATCTTAACTCCCAGCATTTCGCTGATCTGCTTTACTCTTACCACTTTCCTTTCCTCACCGAGGTTGGCTATCGCCTCAAGGTAATCTTCCATGCTGGCGGTCTGCTCTCTTTGCGCTTCTTGTTTTACCACTGCCTACTCCCATAATTGTTAGACATGTCTAACAATTATAATGTAATTAATTTTTCCTGTCAAGATCTTGTCGGCCTTCTACAAAATGGGAAAGATTTTATTATGGTCGGGGTGAGAGGATTTGAACCTCCGACCTCATGGTCCCAAACCATGCGCGCTAGCCGCTGCGCCACACCCCGTATAGCTAAGTATTATAGTAGGTAAGGAGAATTGAAGCAATCAATCTTGCTTATTAGAAGAAATCAAGCTGCAAAACAGGCTATCTTTGCCTTGAGTTTGGCATATTCTTCATTTACGTGCTCTTGAATTTTTTCAATCTCCTCATCCAGC
Organism: Dehalococcoidia bacterium; assembly: GCA_030606765.1. The sequence goes on along the minus strand of JAUWFX010000020.1, from coordinate 2,963 downwards.
AAATGACGGAACCGTCCTTGTGGCTTTAAGTATTCCTCAACTGGTCTAAGCTTAGGCCGGTCAACATTTAATTTATACCGGCCATTTTCCACTTCATAGAGAGGGAAAATGCCTGTCTCCACAGCAATTCGACCGATTTCAATAGTTAAATCAGTGGGGTACCTCCAGCCTGTAGGGCAAGGAGAGAATATATGGACATAAGCTGGCCCTTTGACTTCCCCGCCCTTTTTAACCTTATTTATTAAATCAAAAGGATAGCTGGGACAGGCTGTGGCTACATAAGGTACGTCATGGGCGACAGCAATTTCAGGCATGTTCTTTTTCCAGGTAGTCTGGCCAATGCTAAGCTTGCCCGCAGGTGCCGTGGTAGTCGAAGCTCCATAAGGAGTGGCACTTGACCTCTGGATCCCGGTATTCATATACGCTTCGTTATCAAAACAGAGATATAAAAAGTCGTGTTTCCTTTCAAACGCTCCAGACAAAGCTTGCATTCCTATGTCGCTTGTCCCTCCATCTCCAGCTACGGCCACACATTTAATGTCCCTTTCAGGCATCTTGCCTTTCTTCATCAAAATCTTTAAACCTGCTTCTATGCCCGAAATTTCAGCGGCGGTGTTCTCAAACAACGTATGTATCCAGGGAACTCTCCACGAGGTGACAGGAAGCGGCGAAGTGCAAATCTCTATACACCCGGTAGCATTGGCAATTATTACATCCTTTCCCAAGGCTTTGCAGGCGAGCCTTAATGCCAAAGCTTCGCCGCAGCCAACACAAAAACTATGTCCCTCGGCGAAAAACTCATCTGTGGCCACAAGGTTTTTGCCAAATTTTATAAATTTCTCCTCCATTTTTACCCCCTTATACCCGTTACCTCACCTCTGATACCCACTGTCTCAAATAACTCCTCCGAGCCCTTTTCCACGATCTCCCGACCCCGGTCAATAACATACTCAAAATCTTTTACCGCCATGTCCCTTCCCCCTAAACCACCTACAAAACTCACAGCCCTTGGCCTTTCCTTTTCATTATATAAGGCTGACCTGACTTCGGAGGAAACTGGCCCCCCGGGGCCTCCGAAGGAGATACATCGGTCAAAAACAATAAGAGTTTCGGCATCCTTTACCGCCTGGCGAAGTTCCTCGAATGGGAAAGGCCTCCAAAGACGCAAGTTGATAAGCCCTACAGATTCTCCTTTGTTCTTCTTTGTATCTATGGCAATCTTGGCTGTCTCACTAAAACTCCCCATAGTCAGAAGCAACGTTCTAGCTCCTTCCGTTCTATAGGACTCAACGGGCTGATAATAACGACCGAATATGTCTCCAAATTCTTTGAACCCTTGAATTATCACTTCCTTGGACTTCCTGAATGCCACCTCTTGAGCTATCTTTGTTTCTGAATATATGTCGGGGGGACCGAAAGCGCCGTGGGTCATTGGTTTATCGGGGTTTAAAGCAAAGGGATAGTGAAATTTGGGGAGAAATTTATCCACTTCTTTTTGTTCTGGCAAGATAACCGGCTCTGTTACGTGTGACAGATGGAATCCGTCGAAATGAACCATTACGGGGAAAAGGACTCTGGAATCTTCACCAACACGAAATGCCCAAAGAGTCATATCAAATGCCTCCTGGTTGTTCTGGCAAAATACTTGAATCCAGCCGGTATCTCGGACAGCCATAGCATCGGAGTGATCTCCCCAAACGCTTAAGGGTGCAGAAAGAGCTCTGTTGCATATTGTCATGACTATGGGATATCTCATAGATGAAGCAACATAAACAACTTCATGCATAAGTTCCAAGCCTTGACCTGCAGTAGCAGTAAAAGTCCTGGCTCCTACCGCAGCAGCTCCAAGGCAAGCGCTCAGGGCCGAGTGCTCCGACTCCACCGGAATATAAGCTGCGTTCAGTTCACCATCAGCCACCATCTCGGCGAGTCTCTCGGGGATATGCGTCTGGGGTGTTATAGGATAGGCAGCAATGACATCCACGTCAGCCATTCTGGCTGCCTCGGCAGCAGCATGTGAGGCCTCTAACCCTATTCTTTTACTCATTTTTCTTCCTCCTCTATCATAGTTATAGCCTCTCTGGCACACACTTTGGCGCAAATGCCACAGCCTTTACAGTAGAAGAGATCAGCCCCATAATATCCGTCTTCAAGAAGCTTTATGGCTGCATCAGGGCAATAAAGCCAACATAAACCACATTTGTTACATTTTTCTTTATCTATTATCGGCATTTGGGATCTCCAATCACCTGTCCTTCGCAAGGCAGCACTGCCCGCTTCTGTAACTATATTGCCAACTTCCATGTCTCTCCAGGTAAAATCAGGCCCCGTCTTTAGCCTTTTCTCCGCCATTTCTTACTCCTTTATTACAGTCTCCTTGTAAGCTCTTTTCACGGCCTCGATATTCCCCTTAGCCCGCGCACCAAACCGTTCATGTAGCTGCTCAACCATAGAATCAATTTTCACGGCCTCAGTAACTTTTAGCAGTGCGCCTATCATAGCGGTGTTAGTGATAGGCATCCCGATAGTTTCTCCGGCGATTTTCGTAGCGTTCACTGTAGCTACAGGCCACTTATACCCAAATTCAGACTTCAGTTCAGCGGGCGATTTCCTGGAATTAATTATGATTTTACCATTCTCCTTAAGCCCTGAAGTCACATCAACTGCGTGCAATAACCCTGGATCAAGCACAGCTACTATATCAGGCTCGTAGATAACTGTCCTGGTCTTGATAAATTCATCACTTATCCTCAGGAAAGCAAGTACCGGTGCTCCCCTCCTTTCGGGTCCAAAGCTAGGGAATGACTGAGCATATTTTCCTTCGCTTATGGCAGCACGGGCAACTAGCTCCGCCGAAGTCACCGCTCCCAGCCCTCCTCTGCCATGCCATCTTACTTCAAGAAGCTCAGCCATAACACCTCCTTATCATACAGAGGCTGTTTAATTTTGATTTCCCGTTCAAT
>JAUWFX010000140.1 GCA_030606765.1 Dehalococcoidia bacterium | reverse complement strand
CGAGGCAATTCAGCTAAGTAAAAAGCCCTGTCGAGAATAACTCGGGCTTCCGGCCCATACTGCTTGACCACATCGCTGTCGGGCAGCATTGTGAGATTCTCGACCTCGTCAAAACCCAGGTTTAGTAGAATCTGGCGAGATTTTTGAATTAATTCCCGTACAAGATGGGGTTTGCCTTTCCTCCCCAGGGAGATCTCAGTGCCGGTGGGGATAAGCGTCGCCGTAGCTATCCAGGCATCGGTAAAATTGCTTTTTGCCTTAGACTTTATTTCACCTGTATCGAAGGCTGTCATGGTGTGAAGTATACCTTAAAGAAGCCATTCTATTCTACACTCAGCCGTGTAAGTTTCCCTCGATTCTTACTTTGGGAAAAATGTTACCCCTTCGCCCTGTTTCGAGGGATGGACTTTAATCCTTCAGAATTTTCTCAGTCAAGAAATCCTTCGCCACCTCTAAGACTTGCTCTTTCGGGCAGCTGGCTCTCCACATTCCATCCGGAAAGTTGAAGAACAACCACTTCCTATGAGTCCCCTTGCTCATGATCAGAACGAAATCACCTGTCTTGGTGTCCTGGGAAATTTCTATAAGGCCTTTGTTCTTCAGTCCCCGCATCCGCATTCTGTCTCTAACCCTTATTTCCTCCATTTTCATTTTTGACACCTCCTTCTTGTCCTTGTAACCCTGCGTGGAAGGCAGGTCGTTCAGGTCGGCATCGCTTTCGGTACCCGCACCATTACACAGGGAGTAGCTTACTTGCTATCGTTTTTCGCCTTTATCTTCCGGGGTATCTTCTACCCTTTCCACCTCGATAGTGCATTCTGTGACCAGTGCGGCAATTGCTCCGAGCGCAGCCAGTAATGGAGCTGCCAGGACCGTTACCGCAGCTGCGGAAACGCCTACTGATAGTGGGATGTCTATCAGGGGACGCCGCTTATGTATCAAACGAACTCTTCTGATGTTTCCTTGATGTATTAACTCCTTGATCTTCTCAACCACTTGACTTCCCTCTACAGTGAACTTCTCGGTTGTCATTGTCCTTAACCTTCTTTCACTCTTAATCTTTACATCCTTGTCTTCAGCCTCTGGCTTCGATGCGCTGCAGCAAGTATTGCTTCAGCATGTTCAGCACGGCTTCAGCAGCATCTCGCTTGTTTCTCTCTCGGTTTCCCTGAAAGACATGCTTCTGACTCAACCTTTCATCTCCCGCTGCCAGGCCAAGGTAAAACAAACCCACCGGTTTTTCGGGAGTATCGCCCGAAGGACCGGCAATCCCGGTATCAGAGACGCATATGTCCACATCCAGGAGCTCTCTGCCACCTTGAGCCATTTCCAAAGCCGTTTGCTCGCTCACGGCGCCATAATTTTCAATGGTCGCCTTTTTTACCCCCAGCAGGGCGATTTTTACTTCGTTGCTGTAAGCTACTACAGAGCCCTTGAAGTAATCCGAGCTACCGGGGACATTAGTTATCCTATCAGCTGTCCTGCCGCCGGTAGCTGACTCGACAGCGCCGATAGTCAACAACTTTCCGGTTTTGGCCTGGTATTCTCTTATTAGCCGGGCAATTTCTACTTCCAGTTCCGCCATTATTTGTTAATTTTAGCAGCTTTCCTTGTTATAATTCAGCGATGGCTGAGTTAAGCGACGTAATTACTTTTCTGGGTACTGCCGGTGCCAGGTTTGTCGTGGCTCGCCAATTTCTCGCTTCGGGAGGCGCCTGGCTCAGTCTTGGCAATACTCAAATACTCCTTGACCCCGGTCCTGGTTCCCTGGTTCAGGCTGCCAGGAGAAAACTAGACCCTACGAAACTCGCAGCTATTGTCTTATCTCATAAACATTTAGACCACAGTGGGGATATTAATATCATGATTGAAGCTATGACCGACGGAGGCACAAAGAAGCGCGGCATAGTCTTTGCCCCCTCCGATGCCCTGAATCAAGACCCAGTTATCTTTTCTTATTTGCAGTCTTATCCCCAGAGTATACAGGTCTTAACTGAAGGAGGGTCCTATGTAATTAACGACGTTTCTTTTAAGACCCCCATCAGGCACAAACATCCCGTGGAAACATATGGCTTTATCTTCCAAACGCCGCGGCATACTTTCTCCTGGATTACAGACACCAGATATTTTGATGATTTAGCCGAGCACTATGAAGGTGATTTGCTGGTTATCAATGTGGTCCGATTGAACCCCGGAGCTCCCATTGACCATCTAGCTCTTCCTGAGGCCAGGAGCATAATTGAGGAACTAAAACCCAGGATAGCCATACTTACTCATTTTGGCATGACCATGTGGCGAGCTAAACCCTGGGAGTTAGCCAAGAAAATGACCGAAGAGACTGGAATCTCGGTTATCGCCGCCAGGGATGGCATGAAGTTCGACCTGGCGCAATTAGAGAGATAATGGGATACAAGCTCTACCATAGTAAGTTCTAACTCACCATTGTCCTTCTGAATAATACAATCCCGGCAACAAATAGGGCGACTGCCCAGCCAACAAGCCAGTAAAGATCGAGTATGATAGCTGAGAAAGAGGAGCCGTTGAGAACAGCCCGAGAGGCGTCTATGGCATGGATGAAAGGAAGGGCTCCAGCGACGCTTTTAACAGCCGAAGGCATGCCCTCCACTGTGAACCAGGCCCCGGAGATCATTGCTATGGGGACGATGAAGATCCAGGAAACACCCGCTTGAGACTCGCTTTTGATCAAGCTGCCCACTATCATGCCTATCCCGATAGAGCAAAGCCCGATAAGAAAGAAAATAAGAAAGACATGCCCCAGATTGCCGACAACGGTCAAACCCAGCGCCATTCCCACGCCAAGATAAATCAGCGTGGAGACGATGAGCACCGGGATAAAGGGCAAGGAATAAGCCAGAATGAAATCCGAGGGTCTTGCCGGGGTAGTAAACATTCGAGCCAGAAAGCCCTTCTCTCTATCACCGGCAATTATCTCCGCCGCTGTGGAAATTAAAATCATGAGCCCGAAGATAGCTATCCCGGGAAAGTAGAAATTGACAACCGCATTCTTTATTTTGCTTTCCGTTCCTTTTAGCTCAACATTTAAAGGGGGAGCCATTCCCAGGAATTCAGAGCCGACAGCCTCTATTATAGGTTTTACTTGTAGACCTATCATCGGGTCTGCTTCCTTGTAGGTTAACTCTAAATTGACAGTTTGTTGGGCTTGCTTTGCCTCCTCAAATCCTGAGGGAATGAATAAATAGAATGATATTCTGCCGTCCTCCATATCCTCTTGGGCCTGAGATTCTTCACTGTATATCGGCTCATTCAACTCGATAGCCTCTATGCTTTCAAGATATTGTATAAAGGCAGAGGAGGTTTGGGAGTGGTCTTCGTCCACTATGCTCAGCGCAATAGGGCTGGCCTGTCCCCCGCCAGCGGCGGCGCAAAATACCAGCATAAAGGCAACGGGCATTCCTAGGAGGAAGCCTAGAAGTATAGGGTTTCTATAAATCTCCTTCAGATTCCTTTTGCCAATTTCCCAGAACTTCATTTCCTTCACCTCCCTTCTAGTCTCTAAGCCTCTTTCCCGTTATCTGGATAAAGACATCCTCCAGGGTTGGCTGCTCTAAGGCAGCAGAATAAATGGTAACTCCTCGAGAATGGAGATAGTCCACGATCTCTTTGAAGTCTAAGTCCTTGTGGGAAATCCTAAGCTTCTCCTTGACCTTCTCCAGCCTGGAGTATTTGTTTCGCAAATCCTCCAAGACCTCAGCGGTGAGGTTTTCTGTTGAGACGACCATGCTGCGCATCTCAAGGAGATTTGTCTTTAGTTCTTGAGACGTACCCAAAGCTACAACCCTTCCTTCGTCAATAATCCCTATTCGCTCGGAGAGGAAATCTGCTTCCTCCATATAATGGGTAGTGAGAAGAATGGTCTTCTTTCCTTTAAGCTCAGCTATATATTCCCAGATGGTTCTTCTTGCCTGGGGGTCAAGGCCTAAGGTAGGTTCATCTAGAAATAAAAGCTCAGGGTCATGCACCAAAGCCATAGCTATGCTGAGCCTGCGTTTCATCCCTCCGGAAAACTTCCGCACTTGATCTTTAGACCTTTCCATAAGCCCCATCGTCTCCAGTAGTTCCTCCGAACGTCCTTTTACTTCGTTAGAGCTCAGGCCATGGACCTTGCCAATCAGAGCCAGGTTTTCCCAGCAGTTAAGGCGCTCAGAGAGAATGGTATCTTGTGGCGATACCCCAATGAGCTTTTTAACCTTAAATGGCTCCTTAGCAATATCGTAGCCCAATACAGAAGCAGTCCCCTTGGTTGGCTTTAAGAGGCAACATAGCATCCTGATGGTGGTAGTCTTCCCTGCCCCGTTAGGGCCGAGGAGGGAGAAAAGCTCGCCTTTCTTTATCTCCAGGTCAACGCCGTTTACCGCTACCAGGCCATCAAACTCC
>JAUWFX010000008.1 GCA_030606765.1 Dehalococcoidia bacterium | reverse complement strand
GCTGCTTTATAAGCCAAATCCAGGTTGACAGTTTGTTGGGCTTGCTTTGCCTCCTCAAATCCTGAGGGAATGAATAAATAGAATGATATTCTGCCGTCCTCCAGGTCCTCTTGGGCCTGAGATTTTTCACTGTATATCGGCTCATTCAGCTCGATAGCCTCTATGCTTCCAAGACATTGTATAAAAGCAGAGGAGGTTTGGGAGCGGTCTTCGTCCACTATGGTCATCGTAATAGGGCTGGCCTGTCCCCCGCCAGCGGCGGCGCAAAATACCAGCATAAAGGCAACGGGCATTCCCAGAAGAAAGCCTAGAAGTACAGGATTTCTATAAATCTCCTTCAGATTCCTTTTGCCAATTTCCCAGAACTTCATTTCCTTCACCTCCCTTCTAGTCTCTAAGCTTCTTTCCCGTTATCTGGATAAAGACGTCCTCCAGGGTTGGCTGCTCTAAGGCAGCAGAATAAACGGTAACTCCTCGAGAATGGAGGTAGTCCACGATCTCTTTGAAGTCTAAGTCCTTGTGGTAAATCTTAAGCCTCCCCTTGACCTTCTCCAGCCTGGAGTATTTGCTTAGCAAATCCGCTATGACCTCAGCGGTGAGGTTTTCTGTTGAGACGACCATGCTGCGCATCTCAAAGAGATTTGTCTTTAGCTCTTGAGATGTGCCCAGAGCTACAACCCTTCCTTCGTCAATAATCCCTATTCGGTCGGAAAGGAAATCCGCCTCCTCCATATAATGGGTGGTGAGAAGAATCGTCTTCTTTCCCTTAAGCGCAGCTATATATTCCCAGATGGCTCTTCTTGCCTGAGGGTCAAGGCCTGAGGTAGGTTCATCCAGAAATAATACCTGGGGGTTGGAAACAAGGGCCATTGCTATGCTGAGCCTGCGTTTCATCCCTCCGGAAAACTTCCGCACCTGGTCTTTAGACCTTTCCATAAGCCCCATCGTCTCCAGTAGTTCCTTCGACCGCCTTGTTACTTCGTTAGAGCTCAGGCCATGGACCTTGCCAATCAGAGCCAGGTTTTCCCAGCAGTTAAGGCGCTCAGAGAGAATGGTATCTTGTGGCGATACCCCAATGAGCTTTTTAACCGCAAATGGTGTTTTAACTACGTCATAGCCCAATATGGAAGCAGTCCCGTTGGTTGGCTTTAAGAGGCAACATAGCATCCTGATGGTGGTAGTCTTCCCTGCCCCGTTAGGGCCGAGGAGGGAGAAAAGCTCGCCTTTATTTATCTCCAAATCAACGCCGTTCACCGCTACTAAGCCATCAAACTCCTTGGTGAGCTTAAAGGTTTGTACTGCATTCATTTCTTCACCCCCCCCCTCTTCTTACAAATGATAACACACTTGATGCTCTAGGAACGATGACATCTAATGGTAGAAGGATTGACTTCAATAGCAGAAATGAGAGCTTCCTGGCAACGACATATTTTCCCGGAAGGTTTCCCCTCAAGTATCGTCTGCGCTGGAGCGTTTCACTTCCGTGTTCGGGATGGGAACGGGTGGTTCCATTCCGCTAGAGTCACCAGAAAGCTCTCTGGTTAAGTATAGCCTATTCTGGGAAGAATATGCAACTTTGTGGGTTGTCTGGTGAAACGGTTTGCTGTGTTCCTGTGGTATAATAATTCTAAAGTCTCATAGAGAGGAGGCTTGCTATTATGGATTGGGGGATGCAAAACCGTTTGGCGCAATTAATTCAGGCGGATGGTCGCTGTTTATTCCTGCCCGTGGACCATGGGTATTTTCAGGGTCCTGTCAAAAAATTGGAGAACCCGCGTAAAACTCTTGAACCTCTTCTCCCTTACACCGATGCGATTTTCATTACCAGGGGAGTTTTAAGGTCGTCGGTAGACCCTGGTAAGGCGAAACCAATTATCCTCAGAGTATCTGGCGGCACCAGCGTAGCGGGAAAGGACCTGGCTCACGAGGGGATAACTACCTCTATGGAAGAAGCCATCCGGCTTAATGTGTGTGCCGTGGGCATCTCCATCTTCGTCGGGACTGATTACGAGCACGATTCCTTGTTAAATCTGGCCAGGCTTGTTGATGAAGGGGAAAAGTATGGCATCCCGGTAATGGCGGTTACCGCTGTGGGCAGGGAACTGAACAAGCGTGATGCCCGCTATCTTGCTCTGTCTTGTCGTATTGCTGCAGAACTGGGCGCTCGAGTGGTAAAGACCTATTACTGTGAAAAATTCGAGAAGGTTACACAGGGCTGCCCCGTTCCAATAGTCATTGCTGGTGGGCCCAAAGTAGATACAGAATATGAAGTGCTTCAATTTGTTCATGAAGGCATCCAGAAAGGCGCCATAGGCGTGAATCTGGGAAGAAACATCTGGCAAGATGAGCACCCGGTGGCCATGATAAAAGCCATACGCGCCATTATCCATGAGAACGCTACTCCTGAGCAGGCCCAGGAAATATACGATAGCGTAAAGAGCGGAGGGGCATAGCATCTGTGTCCACAGCTAAGTATGCTCCGGAATTGAGGGAATCCCAAATCCTAAGCACCAAATCCCGAACGGAATTCAAAAATTAAAGGCCAAAAATCAAAATGACAACTCAAAACGCAAGACTTTTAATCTTTGCTCTGTCATTTTGCACTTTTATTTTTACATTTTGATGGATTGATTTAGGGTTTATCCCCGCCTTATGGTCTGCTGAGAGGAAACTACCATGCGCGTAGCTATGTATTACAGTAACCAGGATATAAGGCTGGAGGAGATGCCTACGCCGCAGATTGGACCCGGCGAGGTACTGATGCGGGTGGAAGCCAGCGGCATCTGTGGTACCGATTTGCTGGAATGGTATCGCCTGCACAAAGCACCTTTAGTCCTGGGTCAGGAAGTTGCCGGAGTGGTTGCTGAGGTCGGGGAGGGGGTGGAGAAGTACAAAGAAGGTGATCGGATTTGTGCTGCCCATCATGTTCCCTGTAACACGTGCCATTATTGTCTTAGTGGACACCACACCGTTTGCGATACTTTGCGTCAGACGAACTTCGACCCTGGTGGCTTTGCCGAATATGTACGGCTGCCCCGCATCAATGTCGACCAGGGCATATTTCCTTTACTTGACGAAGTATCTTTTGAGGAGGCGACCTTTGTTGAGCCGCTGGCTTGTGTCCTGCGCGGGCAAAGATTAGCTCATCTGGAGCCGGGGCAAAGTGTGCTCGTTGTCGGCAGCGGCGTTGCCGGGCTGCTCCATATACAACTGGCCCGGACTTCACAGGCAGGTCGCATTATAGCGACGGACATCGTTGATTATCGCTTGGAGGTAGCGCGAAAATCTGGAGCCGATGTTGCCATTCAGGCTGATGAGTATACTCCAGCCTATTTACGTCGGGCAGCCAATGGTCGTCTGGCTGACCTTGTGGTGATATGCAGCGGGGCGACATCAGCTATAAGCCAGGCATTGGATTCGGTGGAGCGGGGAGGCACTGTTCTCTTCTTCGCCCCCACAGAGCCGGGCGTTAGCATTCCGATATCGGTGAACGACCTCTTCTGGCGTAGCGAGATAACGCTTACCAGCTCCTATGGTGGCAGCCCTGCCGATTATGTCGCAGCGCTGGAACTGATAAAGACTGGCAAAATACGTGTGCGGGAAATGATTACCCACCGGCTGGGGCTGGCGGAAACAGGCCTGGGATTCCAGCTTGTCGCCCGGGCTCAGGACTCTCTAAAAGTGATTATCGAGCCGCAGGGATAGACAACGGCTGTCGTGGTTCGAGTTCCTTTTCTTAGTAGTCGCCCTCGAAGATCTGGGTTATGTATAAGTATATGAAGTCTCCCTCCTCTGAGAATGTAACTCCCACACCTGTCTTATTGTAACGAGGCTCTAGTATGTTTGCTTTGTGTCCGGGACTATCCATCCAACCTGAGACTGCCCACTCACATACTTCTTGTAGAGAAAGATAGGGACCTGGACTGTACTGTTGGGTCGGAATCTTTGCCAGATTCTCTCCTCGTACAGTCCAGGGAGACATGTTATAGCTAAGAGACCTCTCCCCTGGATATCGTTCATGACCGAAGAAATTGTTCTCGACCATACTAATGCTATGCTCCCTGGCTAGGCTGGTTAACAGAGCGTCTTCGCTGAGATTAGATAGGTCAGACTGTTGTCTTTCGGCATTGACCAGCACAATTATTAGTTCCTCGACTTCTGCCTCGGTATAGTTTATCCCGAGAGGACCTGATGGATCCTCTAAAAAGTTAGCCCGTATTGAGTAGCTGTCGTTCGCAGTGATGGTAGTTAAGGCAGCGTTCGCATTAGCGATGGTGCCCACATTGCCGGTCCAGTTGACAAACTGGTATCCCGCCTCAGGCTCGGCCAGAAGATTGACCACTTGACCTTCAGCACAGGTAAAAGTCCCCTCTCCAGGGGTGGCTACCGATCCTCCAGCGTTACTGATGATAGTGAGGGTATAAGATTCTCCATAATCACCACCGCCGCTAGGACTAATACCACTGCAGCCTGCCATTACAGCAATTAGCGCTGCTACAATCAATAAACTGCCAATTCTTTTCATATGTAGCCCTTCGTAGTGTCATTGTATCAATGCTGAAGGTAGTGTCAATGACCCTTTTGAGCTAGTACAGATAGACTACGCAGGAGTTATGACAGGACGCTGTAATAGCCGCACTATGAATGCGCGTTGACAGTTACGCAATGGGCAGTTAGACTGAAGTAAGCGCGTATTAAGTAGCATACGACGAGATAGTCTGAAGCATAGAAGGGAAGGAAACTGCGGGCGGAAAATGAAAGGAGGTGGCAATGATAAAGGGTATCATAGGATACAAGGTGTTGAGTTATAAGGACGTAGAGCCCATATTGATGCAGCTCAGGTCGCATGCCATGCAATATCCAGGCTTCGTTGGCGCTGAGAATCTCGTCAGCGAGGAGGATTTATCTGTCGTCTTAATGATGAGTACATGGGAGACGATTGAAAACTGGAGGACATGGGCAGAGTCAAGTAGAACGCGAGATTTACTTCGACAAGCCAAAGCAGTTGTGATGGGAACTGCCAGAGTAACAGTATACAGGACAATGCCCACAGTAAAGTGGCGATAATAAGACTTCGGTCTTTGCTTCCACGGCAGCAATGGTGCCGTCGGACTTGAGCCCCACCGTGTGCTCGTAGCCTGCGGACATCATAGGGGTGATGAAGTAAGCCGTGATGGAATAGTCGCCGTTCATAGTGATGGTGGTGGTAGAGGTCACATTGCCGATGGTGCTCACATTGCCTGTTCAGTTGGCAAAATGGTAGCCCCCCTCAGCTTCTGCCACCAAGTCAACCGTCGTTTCTTCCCAATAGGTAAAGATCCCCTCGCCAGGGGTTGTTACCTTGCCTCCTTCAGTGCTTGAGATAGTGAGTTGGTACTGCATACGAAACGGAGTGAAACACCCTACCATTCCAGCAACTAAGGCTACTCCAAGCAATACTACGCAGAGTTTTTTCACGTTTATACCTTTGCAGTGATATTGTATTACCAAAGAATAAAGCTATAAATACCATAGTAATAAAAACAGCAATAGGGATAATAACGATAATATCTAACTAGAGGTAGTATAGAGATTTGCTTATTTCAGTGAAGTTACGGTTAGAGAGAGCACCATCGCCCAATCCAAAGACCATACCCTCTTGTTGATACTCAGGTACCTGTCTCTGAGCTATTTGGATTTTGGGGATAGCTTGAGGCCTTATTGAAGGATTGGGCAGATTCTGAGAAGGGATTTTGAGGACATTCAGGATCAGCTACAGAGCTAGTTCAAGCACCATCCCTTGAAGGAAATGTTCCTAATTTAATATAGGAATCTTCACCTCTTGCCCAGGCTTTCAAGTTGGTCAGTCTTTCACCGTTATCACCATGCTCAGGTTGGTCGAAAGCCTCCTGAAGTATGTCACAGGGAAGGCTCGAACATAATCCACAATGCTCTATACCTTTCTCGATGGAACACTTGGCAACCCGACATTCACCCCAAAACATTTTGCCTTTTGTCATTTGGCACCCTAAGCAGTTCATCTTCTCTTTCCATTGACAGTCGCCGCAGTAGGCACCGCATCGTGTTATCAGTTCCCTATCCATCTCGTAATCCTCCTCGGTCTGAAAAACTGCGCTTGAAGGCCTATGGGACAAAGTCTTAACAAAGGAGAGCTAAGATGGGAAAGGACATCAGGCTTGCAGCGGCAGCATAGCCATACCTCCGCGCTTAGCACCGGAGGCATGCGAAAAGTCCAACTCAGCATCCTTTGATCTAAGCAGCTCTCCTTCTACGCACGAAGGAAATCACCAGTCCCACTGCCACCAGCGCTACTATTATCCAGGGCCACCACGGCATTCGGATAGTCGTAGTCTCCCACATGTTTGTCGCTGCTGCCTTAGCAGTGGCTGTAAAATCGGGAGAAGTTGAGGATAGCTCCACCATCACCCCAGTCAGTTTGTCCCAGTAGTAAGTAACCTGAGCTTCACTAGGCGAAAAGCTTGAATAGACTACTGTCCTGTTTGCTCCCGCATAAGTTCTTGTAGCTTCGTCTTCTATTGTTACATTGCCATACCCAGCTACGTAAACGGAGTCTCCTATTGTCCGGTTGGCGGAAATAACAATGCCTGCGAGCAGAAGGACTTCGATATTAGACACAATATCTACAGGCGCCGTGTCGCTTTGTTCAGTTCCGTCAGACACGTGCTGCGTAAAACGCACAGTAGCGATTGTGCCTTCAACGCTTAGAAACTCCAACTTCAACCACTCTGGGTACGTCTGACCGGCAGGCCAACCAGTAAACGTATACTCAAGCTTTACCCAGTCGCCAGCCTTGATGCCCACATGACCAGCCTCAACACCCACAAAGTTAGCCGTGATGGAGTAGTCGTCCTCCATGGTGATGGTAGTCGCAGCGGCACTTAAATCGGCAATGGTGTCCACATCACCAATCCAGTTGACAAATATGTAGCCTTCGTCCGCCTCCGCTGTCAGATTGACAACTGTACCCTGATCATAGGTAAACATCCTCTCGCCAGGGGCATTGACCGAGCCTCCTTCCGTGCTGGTTATAGCTAGGGCGTGAGATTCGCTACCACCACAGCCCGCCATTCCAACAATGAAGCCTACCACAACCAAAAAGATACTAAGCCTTTTCACGAATATGACCCTCAAAGTGCTATTGTATCACTAAAGAAGGAGGTGTCGATACTTCTCATAAATCAGTAACAAAATGGCTGATCGTGTCATTCCACTCACCTCCCGTGATGATTATGCCGCAGCGCTGGAACTGATACAGGCTGGCAAAATACGTGTGCGGGAGATAATTACCCATCGGCTGGGGCTGGCGGAAACAGGCTACTTCTATTTGTCATAGCGAGGAGCCGCAGGCGACGTGGCAATCTCGCCCATGCTCAAGACTCTCTAAAAGTGGTTATCGAGCCGCAGAGGTAGCTAGCGGCTGCCTTCCAAGCAGGCGAGAATATCAGGTAACAATATGGCCAACTGTTGGGGGAATCCCTCGTATATTAACGAAGTTGCTTTTCATTAGTTTCATCGACGTCTATAATGTTGATGACCGTCATTGTGAGTAGCGAGAGAATTAACCGATGCGCATTGTCTGCATTGGACAAGCAGTCTTTGGCGAGAAAGTCCTTCAGAAGCTGACTGAAAGGGGCGAAGAAGTTGTCGCAGTTTATACACCCCAAGATATTGCGGGGAAGAGGAACCCGTTAAAGGAATTAGCCATCCAGATAGGTATACCAGTCTTTCAACCAAGGTCAATGCGAGTCCCTGAGATCTATGAAGAGTACACAAGATTGAAGCCCGACCTGAATGTCATGGCTTTTGTGACCAGTATTCTGCCGGATTCTATCTTAAACTATCCCAGGATGGGGACAATACAATACCATCCCTCATTGCTTCCGAAGCATCGAGGTGGTAGTGCGATTAACTGGGCTATTATCAACGGTGAGACTAAGACAGGCATAAGCGTATTCTGGCCTGACAGAGGTGTAGACACTGGTCCTATCCTATTGCAGAAGGAGGTGGAAATCTCTCCTGATGATACTGTGGGCTCGCTCTACTTTGAGAAACTTTTCCCCTTGGGTATAGAGGCATTGGTGGAGGGTATCGAACTGATTAAGAAGGGAATAGCTCCGCGAATCCCTCAGGATGAATCACAAGCCACTTACGAGGGCTTGTGCATTGAAAAGGATGCCATAATCAACTGGTCTACACCTATTGATAGAGTATATAACCTCATTCGGGGAACCAACCCTCAACCGGGAGCAACAACATACTTTCATGGTAAGACACTGAAGATTTTTAACGCGAAGCCAATTTATGACATTGTAGGTGGTCTACCAGGTCAGATTGTTAACAGTAGCGCAGACGGATTCGTGGTATCATTGAAACGCGGGGCGATATTAATCCAGAAAGTTCAAATGAACAAATCATCCAAGATAGAGGCAGCCGAATTTGCCAAGCAGGCAAGACTGGAAATAGGCGACAGACTCGGTGAGTAACAGTTCATTAGATTTGCACTGTTCAATACAGAAATCTCATCCATTTAGTATAGTCAAGCATCCTTTAGACGAAATGACGCTTTGTTACGCTACAGGTGTCAAAACAAGTTAATATATAACAACACAGACTAATGCGCAATTCCAAGCTAGATGTGCTAAAGGTCATTTTGAATATAGAATAGGACCTTTGTGCCAATCACCAAAACCCCGTTTTGTTCGTGGAGTCCCATCATGTCCCAGCCCGTCCCAAAAACTTTAACGTCAAATTAACGTCAATTGTTCAGGTATGGCTTGAAGCTAACAGAGCAGCAATAAAGACAGTTAGGTAGACCCCAAAGCAATAAGAACAACGACGGGGATAACAGCAACAATATCTGGTGAGACGTGATATAGAGCTCTGCTTGTTTTGAGATAACAAAGAATCGAAATTACTCTATTTGGCGAAAAGCCAGTATGCTACTGAAAATGAATAAGGCTGAATGGGAACCATTCAGCCTTATTCCAAGTGTCAGAGGTTTAGGTGTTTGAGGAATTCATCAACATGCCTGCTTCACTGACCAGCTTAATCTTCTGCTCCATCCTCAATCTCGATTTCGAGAGTCTCTAGGCTGATTGCATCATACTTCACGTCTACCTCCATACCTAGCTGGAGGTCGGCAAAAATACCTGTGCCTTCGTCCTCGATTTCTATCTTGGTATCCGTAGTCACCTGGAGTACAATGTCTCCATCTTCCTCCGTTGTAATCGTGACCCTGTGATTACCCGTGTCTATCGCTGTGATGATACCTTCAACATCTTCCTCCTCGCCGTTCACAACCTCGATTTCTAGAGCTTCTAAGCTAACAACATCGTACTTGGCTTCCACGTGCTGACCTACCTCGAGATCCTCAAAACTAGCTTCGTCTTCGTCCTCGATTTCTATCGCGGTATCCGGAGTCACCTGGAGTACGATATCTCCTTCGTCCTCTGTCGTAATGGTGACGGTGTAATTGCCCGCGTTTATCGCTGTGATGATACCCTCAACGTCCGGCTCGTCACCGTTCTCAACTTCGATTTCCAGAGCCTCCAGGCTGATTACATTGTACTTGGCTTTTACCAACTGACCTACCTCGAGATCCTCAAAATCAGCTTCGCCTTCGTCTTCAATTTCTATCTTGGTATCCGGAGTCACCTGGAGTACGATATCTCCTTCTCCCTCCACAGTAATGGTTACACTATCTGTACCTAGCTCCTTGATAATACCCCATACTTTAGCGGACTCAACCTTGATTTCCTCCACCTCACCGTCGTCGTCCAGTGTGATAATCACTGGTTCACCAGCTTCTATGATGGGACCACCCAGAGTTGCTACTACTGTTTCCGCTTTGACGTTGGCGAGATTGAAGGAGAGGGTAGTACCATTTTCAATGTCAGCGGTGACAACGCCGGATAACGTGTCGAGATCTTCGATTACTCCCTCGAGGGTTGTTAGCTGTCCGCTATGCTGTCCGCCACTACAGCCAAATGCTCCGACTGTTAGTAACATGGCTGCTATCAAGATACCGACCAAAAAGGTCTTTTGTTTGTGCATTCTATCCTCCTTGATGTTATTTCATATATATAGAACGGAAAATTCAGAAAAACGTCAGGTCTGGCATCTGAAAGCTATGCAAAATCCATTGACCTGTCCGTCCCAGTAACCCAAAGGTTTTCCATAACAGAAGTCTGTTCTCCTTGCATATGAGATGCAGAGTCACGATAACTGGAAAATAACGTCTCGTGGCCATGTCTTTGCCTTCATCTGTCTGTTATTCGAGCAGCTCTGGCTCCTGCCGGGCGCCACTCTCGCCTACCTGAAGTTTGAGCATGTACGCTTCGTCATTGGCTGTCCCCACCACGGTAATATCGAATGTATAGACAGTAAACACATCGGCTGTAACCTCAAACGGTATCGGCATATGCACTATACAGCCTGGCACCTCCACATTTATAGTTTGCCCCGTTGACTCTAGGTTGCCCTTAGCTTCGCTTACGTAGATGTGTACATGTGAATACTGTCCTGCTGGGACATGGCCCCTCCAGATTTCCTGAGACTGTTCTCCCTGAAGCTGAGTAAGGTCCACAGTTCTTATCTCAGGTGTAAACTCTAACCGTTCCTCTGAATCCACGGCTTCCAACTCCACTCGTAAGATTGTGAGATTGAAATTCTCAAAGTCATTGATGTCACCAGGCTCATCGCTGACGAGGAAGGCAAAATTACCGTCAGGGGTGGGTACCAGCGTTGGTCCGTTGACTACAGATTGTATCACCAGGGTACCTACGATAGCCAGGACTAATACTGCAACTGTTATCCAGACTGCAGGCTGCGAAATTGCCTTAAAGAATGACAGAACCGGTGTCCCTCGCTGCCGTTTGCCCAGAGCTGCGTGCAGCTTTTGTCTGGCTGCTCTTTTGGCATCAACCGATGGCTCAAAAGTGTGGGCCTTCTGAACATCATATATAGAATTGAGCAAAGGTCTTAGTTCTTCTGAATATGCTGGGTAATCGGACAGACAATCTGCCAGATTATCCCCACCGTTAATGCGATCTATACATTCATCCAGTATTCGATCAAAATCTTCATCCATCATTTATATACCGCCATGACCGCACGTATTTTTTCTATGGCTGCCCTCTGCATTTCGCGTACTGCCCCATCACCCTTGCCCAGAATTTCACCGACTTCCTTCGAAGTGAAGCCCCCAAAGAAACGAAGGTTTATAACCTCTCTCTGTTCTATAGTGAGCTGCTTCATAGCCTCGGTAACCCGCTCAAACTCGATGTTTTTCTCGGCAGTATCTGCAGGATCATCGTTTCCCAGTAACGCCGCTGAGTCAATGGGTACCGTCCTGCGCTTATCCAACTTTCTGAGGTGGTCTACGGTAAGGTTATGCGCAATACGGAACAACCACCCCTGCATGGGAACGCCCTGCTCCCGATAAGACTTCAGAGAATTCAGTGCTTTCAAGAAAACCTCACCGGCAATGTCTTCAGCTTCTTCTCTGTTGCCGATATGAACATACACATAACGGGCAATCTTGCCGTAGTATTCCTCGTACAAACCAGCAAGTCGGATTTCATATTCATCTATCCTAGACGCATTCTTGCGATCACCTTCATTCATACGCTTGTCCCGGCTGTATTATAGTCCATCAAATATGCCAGGGACTAGAGCACGAAGTAGTTGCTTCGTCTGCTTTATATAACGAAACTGCACATATAATGTCAGGTCATCATAAATACCAGCCGTTCGGTCCTCGAGGCAGAAGTATTCTGCTAGGGGATACTATCTGCATTCAGCATAAAGGCAGAGGAGTTGTCTTTTCAGGCAGGCCAGAATATCAGGTAACAAAATGGTTTTTTTGTAACATTTTGGCGGCTTATCCGTTAAAAGAGGCGATTGGGTGAACTAGAACTGTTATGAAGGACAAACATCAGATTAGGCTATGTTGGTTCAGAGAGCTATTGGTCATGATGCCGAGGCTTTCGGGGAGCTGTATGGCATGCATGTCGACAGGGTATATGGACACATTGAGATAGCCTGAAGCATGAAAGGGAAGGAAAATGCAAGCGATAGTGAAAAAAGACGGCATGATAAAAGGTATCATAGGATACAAGGTGTTGGAATACAGGAACATAGAGCCCATATTGATACAGCTCAGGTCGTGTGCCATGCAATATTCAGGCTTCGTTACCGCTGAGTTTCTCGTCAGCGAGGAGGATCACTCTGTCGGCGTAATGATAAGCACGTGGGAGACGATGGAAAACTGGAGGACATGGGTGGGGTCGAAGGGAATGCTAGAAGTGCTTCAGCGAGCCAAAACATCTGTGACGGGGACGCCCAGAATAACAGCATACAGGACGATGCCCACAGAGGAGTGACATTAATAAGGCGTCGATTTGAGATAGCCTAAAGCATGAAAAGGAGGGAAAATGCAAGCGATAGTGGAAAAAAACGGCATGATAAAAGGTATCATAGGATACAAGGTGGTGGATTATAAGGACGCAGAGCCCATATTCATGCAGCTCAGGTCGCATGCCATGCAATATAAAGGCTTCGTTACCGCTGAGAATCTCGTCAGCGAGGAAGATTTCTCTGTCGTCATGATGATAAGCACGTGGGAGACGATTGAAAACTGGAGGACATGGGTTGAGTCAAAGGAAACGCTAGAATTGCTTCAGCAAGACAGAACAGATGTGACAGGGACGCTCAGAATAACAGAATACAGGACAATGCCCACAGTAAGCAATAGGGGGACGCTAATAAGGCGTTGGTCTTTGCTCCCACAGGGCCGGGCGTTAGTGCTCCAAAAGTGATTATCGAGCCGCAGAGGTAGATAGCGGCTGTTGTGGTTCGAGTCCCTCCAGAGACGCCACGAAGCCAATCAGAGCCACAACAAGCCTTTGGGATGACTGCGCGCCTCACCTTGGGAGTGTCTGAGGCAATGATACTACTTCGCCAAGGATGTTGCACAAACCGATAAAATGTTCAATGCGTTTAACTTATATTACACGCTAAACAAACCACGGCTTTATTTCAATCCCAATTTCTTGAAATTGCTTCTATTAGGGTTATGTGACAGTTCGTTATCTAGCTCTAAGAGCTTCATGATGATATGTTCTCGAGTAATCGTATCTTTGTTTTCTAGTTTCTTGACGGAATGACCTATCCGTTTAATAATCTCTAAGGGGGGGAGAGGTAGGCTGTTAATTTCCGAGGCATTGACTTGGGTATTTCCGTTCGTAACTTGGAAGTATATGTTATATAATTTTGAATTCAGAAGAGCTGCAATTCCATACGCTTCATCTACGGTCAATTCACCAACTTGTTTGTGAATATAATTGACATGATTCTCTATGCCAATATGGTCAGAATCAACGACGTTTCTTAAATAGACGGCAGCTGTAATACGTTGTTTGCCCTCTCTTGTGCTAAAACGTTTAACCAGAACATAGTTCTTATTAGGGACCAAAATCGTCTTTGATTCCAAAGTGTTCTGGATTGTTGTGGACTTATTGTTCCTCTCAATAGGCCACTTGAAAACACTGTCCACAATGTTGTGCATCCAGATTAGCGGAACGTGAGCAATACTCGCGACTGTCTCGTTTGAAAGCAAATCTCTTGCTCTAAAAGGTACCACTGGCCCCGTTGATGCTTTAAATCCGAGAGTATTGAGGTTCTTTTTAAAGTCGTCGATATATGCCGATATTGATTCGCCCAACCTAGATGTTGGTATCCGTATTACAAAGTCATTGTGTTTTTTGGTAATCACTCTATCGTACGGTATGCGAAATGAATTCTCTTCTTCATCGCGACTCGGTGCACCTCTACTTACTGTAATCATCACATCCTTTGGAGTGTGCGAAGTTTTTTTGGCATTTAGGACAATATTCTCTTGAAGTACGTCATATTCTTTGAAGATCTCTCTCCTAGATTCAAAAACGTGGATTTTGTACGGCTTCATAAAGCCCAGAAACCAATTCCTGAATTTCCTATAGTACCAGCCTGAACAATAGCTTCTCGGAGTGAGTATTGTCATCTGTCCACCATCCCTCAACAACTCAGCAGCTACTACCATAAATAGCGGGTAGATATTAGGTGGCCCATCAACGATATTCTTAGTTTCTACCACCTGTGGTGAAGTTTTTCTCAGTTTATAATACGGGGGATTAGCTATTACGAAATCATAGCCTTCTCGGCTTATTTTAGAATTCACATTGTGAGCACTTCGCCTTGCGGCATTTGAGAGGATGAAGTCCTCCTCAAATACTTTAAATGAGATATCAAAACCGTGACTGAGCATGTCTTCTCTACATGCTGTAACATTAAGAACCAGAAGGGGTATTATGCCAGGATCATTCTCATAAAGGTCAAATACTATTTTCGCCTTGATGCCCATTGAGATAAGGTATTCACAAAAACTACTTTCAAGAATACCGATACCGGCTCCCGGGTCAAGGATTTTTATTTCTTCCTTATTGATGTCGTCATATTGTCTTGCCATAAACCCACTTATCTTGGCTGGTGTAAAGTATTGTCCCGCCTTTTTCCGATACTGGGAGTCACTTTGGCTTATATACCAACTTATAAGAGTTTCGGCATATTCTGTAAGTGTCTGACCAGTAACCTTATCCGGTGGTCTCTCCATATTGTTCACAATCTTATCCAGTACTACTTCAAAAAGATCAGCTGTCTATTGCCGAACTTTCTAGTAGCGTACTCGTTGTGTCCTTAAGGTGATTCACACAATTTGTGAAGTAGTTGCTCTGAAAAATGTCTTGGCTTTTTCTAACCAGGCTCCTCCATGCTGGGTCTTTCCTCAGAATCTCGGACTCTTTTTCAAAGAAATTCAGTAATATAAATTCACACAGCAGAACTGGATCCATGGGAGGATGATGAAATCTGGGGACCCCAATGCTTTGGTGGAGCCAACAATTCTCTTCGTCTCTTGCAGTACCACCTACTTGAAGGTGATACAGTGGTTCCATTTTTCTTGCTTGCGGGTCTCTTCTATCCAAATGAAAACGTAATATCACTCGCCTCCAACCACAAGATCCCAAAATCCCTTTGAGGCCGACAGCGTCCAGTTGTTCCCTATAGCTAACATTCTCGTCCAGAGACCACACTCTCAAAACTACGCTTTGCCTGCTGATGTCATCCCCGCAACCTTCAATGTCACAGGCAATATCAACTTGTAGTCTGAAACCATCCACTTCAGTCATTTTGAATACTAATGGACGGTCTAGCGGAATTTCAAACTTCCAAGTGGCTGGCGTCCTTTTCCTCTTATTTTTGATGACAAAGCTAAGTTGCTTAGCTCTTTCAATTAATGCTTCTTTAGAACCTTCTACCAGAAAGCCAGTTATGTATGATCGAGCAAGCATTTCTAGGTTTCTAGGATACACCTCGATCTTCACTATTTACCTCCTCGGCTTCTGCATTCTACGAATCTCTGGTAGTAATTCTCTCCCCAAGGGGTCAAATAGCTCGTCATTGACTGCATTAGATGTTCTTATTGCCTCAAAAGAGACCCTCGCTTCATCCATTACTGATGGGCGCGAGTCTGGCTTATAAGACAAAGAATATTTGATCATCATCGGTTTCTTCAGTATATAGCATACCCATTCGGCAGGGGACTCTCCACTAAAAACACATACAGACCTTTCTATCGCTGTCTTTCTAGTTCTTCCCCAAGCCATAGGAAAGGCTTCTCTTAATAACAAGTTTCGCTCCTTCTGAATCATCATAGCATTGGCGATTTGCTGTAACCTCGTTTTCCACCATCGGCCATCTGGTGGTGGAAATAACCCGGAGTACTTTGCCTTACTAAATACCTCCTGAATAGGATCCGATAAAAACGCACCTTTAGGTATACCCAAAAAAGTTGCCGCGTGCATTGGATCATACAGCATCCCTGGATACTTGATGAGAGTGTTGCGTATCCATGCAGCTGCATCAGAGACCGACCACTCGTTCCCAGAATCTATTGGCGGGTTCGCAAGTTTTAGATTCTCGTACTCTATTTCAGGGGCATTTATAATTTCCAATAAATCAATCCACTTTCTAGACCTTTTGTTGCGAAGCTTTTTGAAACCAATGGCGAGTTCATAGAGGGAATCCAATAATGTTGAATCGAGCACAAACAAGTCTTTCTTGTAAACAATCTCATCTATATTGGACAAGATTCGCACAGAATAGTCTTGAGCTTTGAAAAACCTTGGCCTAGTGAAGAGAACTATAGGAGCTTCTGGAAACCTTTGTCTGAGTTCGGTTGAGAGTGTTAAACCAGAAATGTCCGTTACATTCCCCTCTGAATCAGATTTAGCTAGATCGAAGTCTATTAGCATTAGGTCCGCATAATCTTGGTATAGCTGTTTATAATCTGGGGCTGACTTTGGTGAATTCCGCGTGATTATTCTAAATCTATCCTTAGTCCTGTCATCGCTTTCAAACTTTTTGTTGTATCTTTGTAACTCCTGCTGAGAATCATCTATGTAAAGAGTCTTAATCATTTCAGGCCTCCTGGGGCAATGTAATCTCGACGCAAGTCTTCCAATTGGGTGGTGGGCTGATAAACCTTATATCTCCTCCATATGTTCTAACAATATCTCTGGCTATCTTCAGACCCAAGCCGGTCCCTGAACCGAGCCTAAGATCCGGCTCACTATCACTCTCAAACGGCTCAAAAACTTCCACCCAACGGCTCTCATCTAGGCCTTTCCCGGAATCAAGAAATTGAATGTGCACACGTCCATTTTCCTCGAATCCTGTGACTTCTATAAGCCTTTCATGTTGGCCTTTTACTGCCTTAGTTGCATTTGACATCAAATTGTGCAAAACAGAAACTACCTCTGAGCGGTATATCTTCGGAGTCCTTAGATTATCAGGTACAGTGTTCCTATGATCGATTCCAAAGTCCTTAAAGTACTGTCTAAAAGGTCTAAAGACACTCTCCACTACTGGATACAAAACCCATTCTCTTCTCTCAAGCCTACTTTCTTTACCGATTGTTAATCCTAGAAACTCGCCTAATTCCTTTATCATTTCAGTCCGGTTACTGAAAGAATCCAGAACATACTTAAAATCACTTTGTTCCACATCTGGTAATTTTTTTAATACTGCTAAGGTACTGCTAATCATTTCTTCCATGTCTTCTACTAAAGCCTGCAACTCATGTTCAAAAATTAGAATCAGGGTTCCAGTAGATGCGAGCACTCTAAGTAGAGAAAGCTCTCTTGCGTATGTTTCATCTTTTCTTTTTAGCTCAAGTTCTTCGATCCTTCTTCTATCTTCTTCCGCCTTTCGCGCCTGAACACTCGCAGTTTCTTTCTCCCTTTCTGCCGTTCTTATTGCCTCCTCCACCTTTTGCTTTATCGCTTGTTCTTTGGCTCTCGCTTCTTCTTCAGCTACAAAGAGTTCCTTCTCCTTATTGAGCAGTGCTGTGACTCTCTGCCATGCTTGTTTATCATTCGTTCTACGGGCTTCCTCTTCAGCTGCTCTTCTGTCATTCTCGGCTAACCTTCTTGTCTCTTCTGCGGCAAGCCTCTCTTGCTCCAAGATTTGTGCTTCCTCTAGTAGCTGTTTTTTCCTTTCCTCAGCCTTCTTTTGTTCTTCCTCCGCCTCTCTTAATGACTCCTCTTCCTTCCTTCTGGCTTCTTCGAGTGTTTTCTTTCTGGCCTCTTCTTTAGCTTTCCTCCTCTCCTCGATTGCTTTTAGTTCTCTTACTATCTCATTGGCGTACAATACCGTTACAAAATCAATACCTAAACGAGTGAACCTTTTCAGTTCGTTAAACGTTTCACTCTCGAGTAATCTCTCACGATTTACTGTTATATCTAGTCCCGGATTGTCTTTCCGTACGAATATGACATGCCCAAATAAGGCTTGATTTCTAAAAAGGCGCAATCCCGGTCGCTTATCCTCAGTAGCTAAACTCCTTACTTCTGCATCCACACCTGCTCTTGATCTAGCTCGGTCGTAGTCAAGAGCTAACCAGTCATCTCCCTTTGCACCATATCCAAACACCCTGAAATTATCAGCATATATTTTCACCCCTCCTCTCTCTTGACCCATTCTCTGTGCCTTGTTAAGGCTCCATTCTGAATTTCCAAAAAGGTCACCGCGATAACTAAAGATGTAAACCTCTAATTTAGCACTCCTTAGGTATTCGAACGCCCCAGCTCTTTTAAAAGTCCTTTCTAATTTGTTCATAATTTCATTTATTACTTTGATCTCATAACTTACATAACCCTTCTCATCAACAGATCCAGTAAGTTTTGCCCAAGCATTTTTGAAAAAAGTCTCGTCGAGCTGTTCAAATGCCACTGGAAACTCAGAGCATTCAAAATCCACTAAAAATCCAGGATCATATTTCTCGGGAACTACTGCAAATTCACTTTCGAGTCTAAAGGTTGTCGGTGAAATCAAATCCATTAATTCAATTCTAAGATGTCTGATGTCTAATGTGTCCCAAGATTCAGTTGTATCCGTGAGAGTCAGTGTGGTACCGGTAGGAGTCTTAGCATCCACAGATCTTGCAGTATAGTTAATTGGCGTTCTTTCGAGATCACTACCTGGAATGAACATGGCCCAGTCAAAGGTTGCATTTAGCTCTTCCTTGCTTCCGTTCTCTGTCTCAGCAATGGATTTTAGCAATAATCTCTTTGATAACTTTCGACATGCGAAGCGGCCAATACCTTTTTCGCCAGCTTTCTGTCTCCCATATTTCGCAGAGATCGGATTCTCCTCTTTATCAATAGTAGCAATTCGCATCCAAGTCTTCTGGAAGATTTGGGCGGCCATTCCAGTGCCATTGTCTTCAACTATTATTGTTCCCCCTGGATTTTTAATATTCTCCATGCGAACAGTCACGTGCGTAGCATCTGCGTCGTATGAGTTTTTAATGAGCTCTCCCAACGCAACAGCTCTATTAGTAACTAGTTTCTCACCCAACTGAAACAATAGCCGGGAGTCTACATTAAAAAATGCGTTCTCTTCGCTTGCCATGTTTTGCGTCCAATCGCTGTAATAATGTTAGTTCTATTTTACAAGAAATCTGCAGTAACTGCACGTTCCCGATGGCTCTTTTATCCAAACTGGAGACACAAGCTTATGTTTAATCCATGTTAAACGCAAAACTTACGAGGAATTAAACAAAATGACGTAGTGTTCAGCGGGGGAGTGGGTGCAGCGCGCCGTGACCATCGTCTGTCCACTCACCGGACTCGCGCGTTACCATCGGGCATGGCGACTGTTGAATTCCAGGGACACCATACTAATCAGGCCCACGCCGTGAGGAGCTTAATCTTCGAAAGAAGATTACACTTTTCTAATGATGGGGTGGTCTTGGTGCCCTTATTCGGATAGGTTGATTAACAGGCAAGGAAGCATACAAACAAGTTCCAGAAGACGACGACTGTATAGAATACCAAAAATACTACCGTGATTGTATATACGAGCTTTGGTTTCTTATTATAGTTGATCCATAGAAGTAAAGTCGCTAAAAAAGCACCTCCCACCTTTATAACCAGAAACCACCCGTGGCCTACCCAGGCTCTCAGGAAAGGATTCGCCTCCGACCCGTGTCCACCTGTCACCAGAAACTGGGTTATCAGTCCGTCCGCAACTATCACGCCAAATAGAGCGTAGAGCAGGTACCTGACGGTCCGAGTTTCAATACGAAAAGATTCCGGTACTTTCAATGCCTTCATGTTTATCAAATATATGAAAACAAAATCTCCAGCTAACCAGTTTGCAATCTTATAGAACGAGTATCCGGGAGTCAATAAGACTTTGCTGGGGAGATTTCCAGGGACACCATGCCAATCAGGCCTGCTACAAATCAGGTATTATGTCCCCAGAATACCCGAGGAAGACCAACCCTCCCTTTCTAAATCTAGGGCTGTTCAAAAAGTAGTTGCCCAGTCTATTGAGCAATCGTGCCTGATAAATGAGGCAACTACAAAAATACCCAAAATTGAACGGAAAATCAAAATTAACGGCCTATAACGGACGAAGGGGGGTGAGGTGAATAACTGGATAGTACCATTACTACTGGGTGATTGACAGCAAAGAAGACAGCGCTATACTAGTCTTAGGGAGGAAATTCCAAATACCAATATCTGGATTTCAAATAATATCCCACGACCAAAATCCACAAGACTAGGCAGTTTTGAATTTGAAAAAAGAACATGGAAATCAAACCATTCTTTTCAGTGTTGATTATTCTGGCGGTGCTGGCTGTAGTAGGAGTAGTTTTTTATGGGACTCTGGGACAAGCACCTCCGGAACAAGCACTTCCAGAACAAACACTAGGAACAGGAACCTTAAAACTCTATCTCTGTGATGCACCGATAGACGCTGAAAATGTTACAGGTGTTTATATCACTATCAATGAAATTCAATATTATCTCGATGGTCAATGGATAACGTGTGAAGAATTCGAAGGTCCCGAAACATATAACTTATTGGAATTAACCGAGGGGAATTCCGCTTTGTTAGGTGAGTTGACATTACCTGCCGGGCATTATGCTCAAATTCGCTTTATGCTGGATATTGCAGAAAAGGCCTCATCCCGGGCCAATCCAGGCTGTTATATTGAATTTGCTAATAACTCCACCCAACCTCTCTTCGCCCCAAGTGGTGGAGAGACAGGGTATAAAGCGATAGGCTACTTCGAAGTGCCTGTTAATGGAATTGTGGAGGTTACCGCAGACTTTGATGTTCGTAAAGCTGTGGTTGTAGCTGGTTCTTCGTACATCTTAAAGCCAACAATCAAATTGATAGTCAACTACTAAGCTGGAAGCATCCGTGCCTCAATTGAGACCTACTCCGGAAAGAGCTTAATCCTCGAAAGGAGACTGCACTTTTGTGGCTATGGTGTGTTCTCGGTGCCCTTATTCAGATAGGTTGATTAACAGGCAAGGAAGCATACAAACAAGTTCCAGAAGACGATGACTGTATAGAATACCAAAAATACTACCGTGATTGTATATACGAGCTTTGGTTTCTTATTATGGTTGATCCATAGAAGTAAAGTGGCAAAAAAACACCTCCCACCTTTATAACCAGAAACCACCCGTGGCCTACCCAGGCTCTCAGGAAAGGATTCGCCTCCGACCCGTGTCCACCTGTCACCAGAAACATTCAACTTTGAGGAACCAGATCTTCCCGTGGTCCTGCCTTCGTCTGCCAATATCTTTCCCGTCCTTTCCCATGTGATTTACTGCTGTTTTCGTTATCCCGCCAGATTCAATGCTGAGGCTGGAGCATTTTCATAAACACTGTTACTGTATACAAGATGACAGTCGAAACTCTTCAAGGTTACAGGATTGGCATATGGTTTCGCCCATTATCCATTACAAGTATAAACTTGGTGAAAAACAAGACCCTGTGCTCGTTCACATGATTAGTGACAGATTTTTGTCAGTCAGAGGAGCCTTTCCCCTTCGTCGGTGCGGGGAGCGTAGCGACGAAGCTATTTACGCACAGTTAGCAGAGCGCCCCCGTCTCTTGACCAGCAACTGGCTGCATGATATTCTCAACAGTAACTTCCGGAAAGGAGGTAGAAGATGCAGGCTTTGGTCAAAACAGCGCGCGGCCCGGGACATTTGGAATTGCAAGGAGTCCCTACCCCTCAGATCGCGCCGGATGAGGCGTTGATTCGAGTACGCGCCTGCGGCATCTGCGGGAGCGACTTGAAGATTCAAGACGATCAGCATCCATACACGCCGCCGGTAGTGATCGGGCACGAATTCGCGGGGGAAATTGTCGAGGTGGGCAGCAGTGTGGCCAGTTGGGCTGTCGGCGACCGGGTGGTGTCCGAGCAACACACCCACGTCTGCGGGCGCTGCCGCCAGTGCCTCACCGGGAACGCTTTTGCATGCATCTCCAAGCGCGCGCCGGGTTACTTTGTGGATGGCTCTTTCGCCGAGTTCATCAAAGTGCCCGCCTGGCTGCTCCACCGCATCCCAGACAATTTGAGTTTTGTCGAGGCCGCCTTTAGCGAACCGGCGGCGGTGGCAGCGCACGGGGTGCTGGACCGCACGGGCATCGCGCCGGAGGACGTGGTGCTTGTCTTCGGCTGTGGGCCGATCGGCCTCGTGGCCGCCAAGATGGCGCAGGCCGCGGGCGCGGCGCAAGTTATCATCACCGGTATAGATCGCGATGAAAAAGTCCGCCTGCCCAAGGCGAGCGAACTTGGCATTGACCACGTCGTAAACGTGATGCAGACAGACCTTGCGGCATTAGTGGACGATTTAACTGACAGGGAAGGCGCAGACGTCGTCATAGAACTTTCCGGCGCGCCTCCGGCAATCACCCAGGCTTTTCAACTGGCTCGTCGCCTCGGACGAATAGGCATCATCGGCCAGCCGCCCACGGACGAGGTTGCCATACCGTATCGCGAGGCCTTGTTCCGTGCGCTCACGGTGTCGTTCAGTTACAGTTCCAAGTACACCAGTTGGGAACGGGTCCTCTCTTTGTTCGAGCGCGGCGCTATTGATCCAGCGCAATTCATCACTCACGTCTTGCCGCTCGACGAGTGGGAACGTGGTTTCGACCTCTCGCGCAGCGGTGAGGCCGTAAAAGTCGTGTTGGAACCTTGATGGGAAAAAAATTAAAAAGGAGTTACAAATGAGTATCCCAAAAACAATGAAAGCTGCTGTTCTGGTTGACTATGGTGACCTGCGGGTCAAGGAGATGCCTGTGCCTGAAATCGGCGCAGGCGAAGTTCTGGTAAAAGTTGATTCGGTCGCCATCTGCGGGAGCGACCCGGGCATCATTGCCAAGGGGTGGCAAGGCCGCACGCCGCTGGGCGAGTTCATCCCGGGTCACGAGTTCGCCGGGGTGGTGGTAAAGACCGCACCTGACGTGACCAGACTCAAAGAAGGCGACCGCGTTTCTGTCGAACCCCACAAGGGCTGCGGCCGTTGCGAGAACTGCCTGCGCGGCCTGTATACCACCTGCCTCAACTATGGGAACCTGGAAATGGGCCACCGTCACTTTGGCTTCATCACCAATGGCGCGTATGCCGAATACACCGCCTGCCACGATAGCCAGTTGCACATTCTACCCGACAACATCTCGTTTGAGGAGGGCGCGGTGCTCACCCTCGTCGGCACGGCGATGTACGGTTACGAGCGCATTGGCTGGGTGAGGCCGGGTGAAACCGTGGTCATCACCGGACCGGGGGCCATGGGCCTGGTTTCCGCACAACTTGCAAGGATCATGGGGGCGGGCCGTGTGATCATGACCGGTACGCGCGAAGAAAGACTGGCCATCGGCAGGCAGATGGGCGTAGACATCACGCTCAACGTCCGCGAGGTCAACCCCGTGGAGAAGGTCATGGAGCTTACGGACGGCGTCGGCGCCGACATGGTGGTGGAATGCACGGGTCAGCCGGCCCCCTGCGCCGAGGCCTTTGACATGGTGCGCAAGAACGGACGCATCTCCATCAACGGCGTCTATCACGAACCGGTGGCGGTCCCTCTCAACAAGATTGTGCAGTGGAACCTGCTCATTACCGGCCCCAAGGCCGAAGGGATGTGGAACATGGAGCGGGCGATTCCGCTGTTGGCCGACGGACGCTTGAACCTCAAGCCACTTATCACGCACCGATTCAGTTTGGACGACATCAACACAGCTTTTGATACATTCACTGGTCGAGTTGGCGGGGCCATCAAGGTCATCGTCAAGCCTTAACGGAGGTTTATTATGAGCAAGCACAAATGGCAAATCCCGCCCGAGGGCGGACACATGGACGCCGCAGACGGCATCTACTTTCAGACTATGACCGCGCTAGAGGTCAAAGCCCGGCTGAAGAAGAATGACCTGATCATCATCCCGGTCGGCAGCACCGAGGCGCATGGCCCGCACGCCTGCTACGGCGAGGACACTTTCCTGGTCACCCGCATGGCCGAGGCGGTGGCCAAGCGCACCGGCTGCACCGTGTCGCAACCGATCTGGTATGGCAGCCACCCGTATCACCATATTGGCATGCCGGGGAATATTCCTGTGGATGAGGACACATTCACGGCCTACGTGAGTTCGGTCATCGCCGGATTCTGGAACACCGGCTTTCGCAAGCAGATCATCCTTAATGGCCACGGTCAGGAGTACGTTATCCCCACTGCCATTCACCGCTTTGCCAAAAAGTACCAGATGCCGGCCATCCTGATTAACCTGAATTGGTACTACGCCATTCAACCGTACGTCAAGGACAAGGAGCACGGGGGTCCGTTTGAGACCCCATTCGTCCACGCCGACGAGGCCGAGACATCGTTCGCGCTGGCCCTGTTCCCAGAGATGATCCACATGGAAGACGCGGTGGATACCGAGTTTCACGGTTTCCTGCCGCCGGGCCACGTAGACTCGTCTGCCAACGCGTATCAGCGCGCCATCCCCTGGTACGCTCACGTGGGGCTGGGGACCATCGAGACCGTCGGCAATCCGGAGGGCGTGGTGGGCAAGGCTACCCTAGCAGACGTAGAGAAGGCCCGCCCTGGCGTCGAGGCGCTGCTGGATTACATTGTGAAATTGCACGACGACATCATGGAACGCTTCCCGCCAGGCGTATTGCCCGATGCGTCGCTGGTCACGCAGCGCTTCACGCAGGAAGAGGTGGACGAATTTCTCAAAGGCCCGCTCGACGGCGGGAAGCACCTCTACACCATCGCTTGGCCGCCATGCTAAGATGAACGACGGCGGAGTGGAGGTGCACGTGGCGCCTCCCCTGCATTATGGAGGTCAAAATGAACGACGTGAAGCACTATGAAATCACTCGCGATGATCTCAACCAGTTCGCGAACCGGGGGCCGGCCTTTGTGACC
Source organism: Dehalococcoidia bacterium (assembly GCA_030606765.1). Next base: position 5,642 of record JAUWFX010000008.1, on the reverse strand, counting down.
TTTGGTGAAGTTATGGTCCGTGACACGCCAGCCGATATGGAACGTCCAGAGCGCACTCGCCTGGTTAATCTCTCGATGGCAGGCAGCGAGTACACGCTGGCCATGGGCCTGAGCCGTCTGGGCATTCCCTCGGCCTACGTCACGCGTGTGCCCGACAACCCTTATGGCCGGGCACTGCGCAACATCGCGCGCGAGCAGGGCGTGAACGTCGAGCACATTGCCTGGGCCCCAAAGACAGAGCCCATTGGACGCTTTATTTACGAGATTGGTCGCACGCCGCGAAAGAACACCGGTGTATATCAGCGCATGTTCTCAGCAGCCTCCAGGCTGGATGCTGGGATGGTTGATTGGAAAGCCGTGTTAAAGGATGCCAGGCTCTTCCACAGCTCTGGGATTACGTTCGGGCTGGCGACCCACAGCAAGTATGAGCGCAACTTTTGTTACGATGCGTTCAAAGAGGCTATTGTCAACAAGCCCGAGGGCTGCCTGGTGGGCATGGATTTCAACTATCGCAGCACGCTGTGGTCCCCTGAACAGGCTCGTAAAGTTTTGACGTCGGTTGTGTCTGACCACGTGGACGTCCTGATCACGACGATTGAGGATATGGCCAAGCTCTATGAGATTGCGTGTGGGCAGTATTCTGCAAAACAGGTCGTTGATGGCGACATGGGGCAGATCGAAGATGACGACATCCGGAAATTTACCCGTCAAGTCCGCGAGCTTTTCAACGTCAAGATTGTCGCCATCACTATTCGCTATCCCGACTCATTTGAGCAACACCGCTGGGAATCGGCTGCAATGGACGCTGAAGGCTATTTCTTCCGCTCTCCTGACGTCAGACCGGTTACGCTGTGGGATCGATTGGGCGGTGGGGATACGTGGAATGCTGGCTTTTACTATGGTCTGCTCACGGAGGATTTTGGGAGTGAGGGTATCACGAAAGGAATCCTGGTGGGCGATGCGGCTACCCGGTTGCAGCAAACGCTGATGTTTGATCTGCCCATCGTCAACAAGGCCGAGGTCGAAGCTTTGATGAAAGCCGAAGTGTTCGGTGGAGGAAAGAGAACGTCTCGATAAAGGAGCAAAACAATGAAAAAGGTTGAAATACTCAACATCATTCGCGAAACCGGCGTCATCGCCATCATGCGTGCCCAATCTTCTAATCAACTGATTGCCGCTGCCGATGCCATCAAGAAAGGTGGCGTCAAGGCCATCGAAGTGACTATGACGACGCCCGGTGCGTTGGGCGTGATCGCCGAAGCCAAGGAGAGATATGGCTCGGACGTCCTCTTTGGAGCAGGGAGTGTCCTGGATCCAGAAACCGGGCGAGCGGCAATCCTGGCCGGGGCCGACTTTGTCGTTTCGCCCACGCTCAACCTCGAGTTGGTTGAGCTTTGCAACCGATACAGTATCCCAACGGTACCTGGATGTTACTCCCCCACTGAAGTACTCACAGGCTGGGAAGCCGGAGCAGATTTTATAAAACTGTTTCCCGCCAGCGTCGGCGGTCCCGACCTGGTGAAAGCTATTCTCGCTCCCTTGCCTCAAGTCCGAATAATCCCGGTTGGAGGGGTCAACCTGGATACCGCAGCCGATTTCATCAGAAAGGGAGCCGCCGCTCTCGGGGTAGGAAATAGCCTGGTCAATCAAAAATTGCTGGATGCGGGTGACATGGATGAACTGACGCGCCGAGCGGTTGCTTTTATCGAGCAAGTGAAAAAAGGTAGAGGGCTGTAATGAAGGTCGCCTTTATTGACTTTGTGTTTGAGAAGCGCGAGGACATCCGGCTTGAGGGGTGTGATTTTAACATTCACCCCCCGCTGCGCACCGCCGACGAGATTGTTGCGGCCGCGTCTGAAGCGGACGTGCTGTGCATGCGCGATCAATTTGGACAGGTAACGCGTGAAGTCTTTGAACAACTGCCGAACTTGAAACTAATCGTCACCCGCACGGTTGGCTATAATCACATTGACCTGGCCGAGGCTAAAAAGCGCGGCATCCCCGTGTGTAACGTTCCCGACTATGGCGCGCACATGATTGCCGAACAGGCATTTGGTCTGTTGCTGGCCGTGGCGCGCAACATCATCAGGGGCAACAACCGTTACAAGCAAGAACGCCTCTTTTCCGACCAAAGCCTACAAGGTATTGAACTGCGCGGCAAAACGCTGGGCGTAATCGGTACGGGGCGCGTCGGGCTGCACAGCGTCCGCATTGCCAAGGGTTTCGGGATGCGCGTGACCGCCCACGATGTGTTCCAGAATCAGGCCGCCGCCGAGGAATTGGGCTTTGGGTATGCGTCTCTGGAGCGCGTGCTGGCCGAGAGCCATGTCGTCACTCTGCACGTCTCTCTGAACGACGCCACCCATCACCTCATGAACGCCGACCGACTGGCCCAGATGAAGCAGGGGGCAATTCTAATCAACACTTCGCGCGGCGCGGTGGTTGACACGCAAGCGCTGATCGCCGCTCTCCGTTCGGGCCACCTGAGAGGAGCAGGACTGGACGTACTTGAGGACGAGGGTGATACGTATCACGACTTTGCCGATCTGAATGTAGTAGTGACTCCCCACCTGGGCTGGTACACGGATGGCGCGGTGGAACGCATCCTCAAGATTGCCCTGGAAGACATCGCCGCGTTTATGCAGGGAGAGATAGTCAACCGGCTGCCATAGCCAATTCAGAACGGGTGCATCCAGAACCTGCGAATGTCACAAATCAACCACAGAAGTATATTTGACGTGCCCCCCAAAAAGGAGTCCAACTATAATGTTAGTCTAGAAGGACAGAAAGGGGGGATAAATGGTCAGAAGGAGTTTCACTCCGGAGCAGATCATCAATGAACTCAGGTAAGCCGAGATCCACATCAACCAGGGTATCTCTATCGCGGAAGCCAGCAGAAAGATAGGCGTCACCCAGCAGACTTACTATCGCTGGCGTAAAGAGTACGGTGGCCTGCGGATAGAGCAGGCAAAGAGGCTCAAGAACCTGGAGAAAGAGAATGCTCGTCTGAAGAAGCTGGTAGCTGATCTGGCACTGGATAACGCGATTCTGAAGGAGGCAGCGGAGGGAAACTTCTAAGCCCGTCCAGGAAACGTAAGATCATCATACAGGTTCAGGAAAAACTTGGTGTTTCACAGAGACGGGCATGCAAAGTACTGAGGCAGGCAAGGAAGACACAGCGGCGTGTCCGACACATGACAGATGAAGAAGCGAGGTTAGCGGAACGTGTTATCGCACTGGCAACTCGGTATGGCAGGTACGGATACCGGAGAATCACAGCCATGTTAAGACAGGAAGGGTGGCAAGTGAATCACAAGAGAGTAGAGAGAATCTGGAGGAGGGAAGGACTGAAAGTCCCGAAGAAACAACCAAAGAGAGGGAGACTATGGCTTAATGATGGGTCGTGTATCAGGCTAAGACCTGAGTATGAAGATCATGTGTGGAGCTACGACTTCATGACTGCTCGGACAGCTGACGGCAGGGCATTACGGATACTCAATATCATTGATGAATACACTAGACAATGCCTGGCAACATTGGTGAAACGGCGCATTACCTCAGAGGATGTCATTGAGCAGCTCTTTAACCCACTCATCTTCAGGGCAGTACCGGAGCACATTAGATCGGACAACGGGCCTGAGTTTACCGCACAGGCAATACGCAGATGGCTGAATCGTCTCGGGGTGAAGGCCTTATTCATAGAACCGGGGAGTCCCTGGGAGAACGGGTATATAGAGTCATTCAATGGCAAGCTGAGAGACGAATTACTCAACCGTGAGACATCCTATACTCTGATTGAGGCGAAGGTATTGATTGAGCAGTGGCGCAAGGAGTACAATCAGGTACGTCCTCATAGCTCTCTGAACTATCGTCCACCTGCGCCTGAGGCTAGAATACCAGCAATACTAACTTAAGAAGTGGTATTCTTTACGGGGGCACATCATCTGTGATCACTCCATTAGTCGATCACAGCCATTGCGTTAATTTCCAGAAGACAGCGGGGATCCGTTGCCAGCTGCATAACCTGGACAGTAGTTGTTGTTGGCTTATTCTCGCCTATAACCTCGTTCCATACCTTGTTCAGGATATCCTGCTGGGAAAGATCCGTAAGGAAACGATTTGCCACCACGAGATCGGCGAATGTGGCGCCAACTGATTCAAGCCCCTTCCTCAGATTTTCCAGTGTCTCCCGTGCCTGTCCTTCCATATCCGTGGGCATGGATTCAAACTCTTCGGGGATATGAGGATGGCTGTGATATACCGGTGCGGCTGTGACCCCGGCGAGATATACTTGAGTTCCCCCGGTAACTTTTATGGCAGGGGCATAGGGCATCCAGACATCAGGGGCGTCAGGCCAGTGAATGTGTTCGATCTTTTTTGTCATTTTCTCCTCCTCTTTCAATGGTTCATAATATGGGATAGATGATCATAATGCGGGATTATAGGTCTTGTAGACTATTTGGTCAAGCTCTTTTATCCGTCTATTGGACTCATTTAAATCGAGTGATAGGTTGTGTGATAATTCAAAGTACTGATTGCCCAAAATGGTTATTATCGGCAATTCATTTGCCGGCTCAGTATGCTCTTCAAGGGTGGTGGCTATCCTGATGGCCTTCACTACACAAATTGACGAACTGTGTGATGTATCGAATTATCATTGGACAATCTTGACTTCTGTGCAATCGGATGGACAGGTTCGATTTAACCTGCTGGCGTAGTGTTCAGCGGCAGAGAGCGGGTGCAGAGCGACGTGGTCATCGTCTGTCCATTCATCGGACTCGCTTACAATTCCAGGAACACCATAAGAATTAGGCCTACTACAAATCAGGTATTATATCCCCAGAATACCACGAAATCAAAGGCGTAGATGGTGAACTTTGGTTAAGAGTCAAACTTGAATAGACTGATATCCACGCAAGTATCAAGCCTATTTATTGGGTCATTTCAAACTGCAACAAGGATGCTTAGCCGGCAAAAAATGAAATGCCCCGAGTAACCTCACTGCTCCTCCCAGCTATCGTCCGGGCTGGCTTTCCGCTTACCTTGTGCTGGCTCTTATCTGCACCTTTCAGCTTTCACCAAACCCAACTCTTATGCCGGGTCCCTGCTTGGCTACTCGGGACAATATTTATACTAGCACACATATAACCCAGTTGTCAAGTCTCCGTACGTACTAGGAGATTAGTACCAGGTTCTCATAATTGAGGCAGTATACTCTTATATATAGTGAAAGATAGGGCACGGAAGTGCCTAACACAAAAATAATAGTGAGGTAAATTGAAGAAAGGGTATCTTGACTTTTGTGATAAGAAGATATATGATTTAGGTACTACAGGTAGCTTAAACTGCAGTGACAATATTAAAGTAATTTGGTTTTTATGGGCAATAGTAGAATGAATTGATTGCCGTAAAATTCACTAGGGAGGTGACATAATGAATAAAAGATGGGTTAGATTTATTTTAGCTAGCCTGCTCATTGTGGTTCTCAGTTTCGGCTTCTCGGGTTCGGCTTTTGCCAGCGGAAATTCCAATCAGGGAAGTACGCCTTTGGAAAAGGCAAGACAGGTACTCGAAGAAAGACTTGTCGGATTACCGGGAATTGCCGGTATCGCTCATTCTGAGGAAACGGGTGAAATTATTGT